>JAGVYJ010000014.1 GCA_018303315.1 Candidatus Woesearchaeota archaeon
AGACAACATTCCAGACCCCCAATTACATTCTTGACAGCCTTGCAATCCCAACTTTCAGGCTGACAGGGCAGGACATAAGGTATGTTACGGAATTTTTCAGCATAAGTACTGACATATGGCCCTATTACCGGCTTAAGTCTTTTTCCCTGAACAGCACCTATACATATGACCTTCTCAACGTAAAATACATAGTGAGCAACCAGACGCTCGACTACCAGGGATGGAGATTATTCAAGGAACTTGGCAACGGCTATGTTTATGAGAACTCAAACGTGCTGCCGAAGGCCTTCATCGTCGGCAATGTTGCCAATGTCAGTCCGAAGGATTCCCTTGAAATGGTCTCTGAGCCCTTCAACCCGCGGGAAATGGCCTATGCTGCTGATGGGAAAAGTATGCGGGGCACTCAGCCTTATGCCGAGCCTGACATAACACTGTATTCCCCGCACATCATCAACATCCACGCCACACTCACTGAGCCGGGCTATCTCGTGCTCACAGAGCCCTGGTATAAGTTCTGGCAGGCCCGGATTGACGGCAGGCCTGCCAATGTTTACAGAACAAACCACATGTTCATGGGCGTGTATGTCCCGGCAGGGGAGCACGACATAACATTTGAATACAGGAATTCCCTGTTCCAGTTTGGTTTGTTCATCTCGCTGTGGACGCTTGCCGGGATATTAATAGTGATAGTCTACATTCTGCTATTCAGAAATAAATAAGAATTGCTGTCTGAACAAAGTTCAGAAGCACTATTCTTCCGTAAATTCCTCAATCTTTGCTGTGAATTCGCTGTCGTCCTTTATCATGGCCCGGGCTTTCATGTACTCCCTGGTGAACAGCCAGAATATAAGGCCAAGGCTTTTCTTTCCCTTGTTGTTTGCAGGAATGACAAGGTCAAGGTTGTTGCACTGGTTGTTGGTGTCGCACAATGCCAGGACGGGTATTCCAACTTTAATGGAATCTGTTATCGGGTTCCTGTCGGGCCATGCATCTGTTGCCACCAATACCTTCGCCTCTGTGAAATTCTCCAGCGCGGGGTTTGTCAGGATTCCAGGAGGGTATCTGCCCGGGAAAACCCTTATGCCTGTATACTTGTTCACAGCCTTCAGTGCCTTCCAGCCATTCTCCCTTCTCGACACAATCATTATCTCTTCAGGCGTGTACCTGGAAAGGAACCTGAATGCCTGCTTCAGCCTCTCGTCAATCTTCTGCAGGTTGAGCACCGACAGGCCGTCGCTCCTGGTCTTGTAGATGAACTGCGACATGTACTTTGTCTTGAACTTCGTGCCTATGTGTATCCCTGTCTTCAGGTATGTGTCCTGGGGCACGAGGAACTGCTCTTCATTTGCCATTATTTTTCACCTTTAATCTTACAGAGAACGCGTCCCTGCACTTATTATCGCCCGTGCAATCAGCAGACGTCCCTAAAGCTATCCGTCTGCCTGGGCATTGAGGCTTTGGATAAAATAACTCCTTTATAAAACTATTGATTGACCCCCAGGCAAGACACCTCAGGTAACTTCCAGATTTCCCGCACAATTCCCGGATTTTCTTCAGCAAGCTATAATAATCCACAAAACTCATCCCTGTAGACAATAAATTTATAAGTAGGAAAGTAATACTTTCCTACTATGTTGGATATCACAAAAATCACGTCAAAAGGCCAGGTAGTAATCCCTGCCGAAATCAGGGAAGAGCTTGGGCTAAAAATAGGGAGTCATATGGTGGTCAACAGAGTTGGAGACCTTGTGTTAATGAAGAAGGTTTCAGTAGCCGACCCCATAGACGAATTTGACAGGCTTGTTGCCAAGGGCGAACAATTTGCCAGGAAGAAAAGAATAAAAACTGAGCAGGATGTTGTGAGAATTATCCATGAATTCAGGAAGAAAAAGTGAAAAAAGTAGTATTAGATACCAACGTTTTAGTTTCTGCATCAATATCCAAGGCAGGGAATCCCAATAGGATATTCAGGCTTGCCCTGCAAAATAAAATAACATTCTTCACAACAGCAGATATCCTTGAGGAGCTGGAAGGGGTTCTCAGAGTAAAATTCAAATGGCCTCAGGACATCATTCGTACATACCTCGCGATAATTCTCAAGCATGCAATATTAACAAAAACAAAGCATAAACTAAACATAGTCAAAAGAGACCCTGCTGACAATAAGATACTGGAATGTGCAGCTTCATGCAAGGCAGACTACATAATTACCGGAGACAACCATCTGTTGGATTTGAAGGAATTCAGGGAAACAAAAATAATCACCCCTAAAGAGTTTTTGAATAAACTGAATTTCCAGGCAAAACAGGGTTTTTTTCAGTTTCTGTGCATAATTGCATGATTTTGTTGCGCAACCCATAATAAAAACAGCCACTAGACACTGGACATGCGTTCGCGTCAGGGTTTTATAAAACACTGGCTTAAACCCGCTGGTACAGATGCTGATAATCTGTATACACAACACCTTCGCCTCGGCCTGCCCCACGGCAGGCTGCTGGCTGAAATAAAACGCGAACAGCAATGGAGGTTAGAATGCAACCAGAAAAAAAATTCAGAATAGGGCCGGTGTCGGCCACAGTGTGGAAGAACCAGGGGCAGAAAGGCAGCTTCAGCACAGTGCAGCTGCAGCGTGGCTACAAGGACGCCAAGGATGTCTGGCAGAATACTAATTCTTTAAGGGTTAGTGATTTGCCAAGAGCTGTGCTCGCCCTCAACAAGGCATATGAGTACCTGGCCCTGAAACAGCAGGATGAGACAACGGAAGAACAAGTAAGCTAAAACAAGGTGATGTATTGATGAAGCAAAAACTAGTTATACCTGAAGAAGTTCCTGAAACCGTCATGGAAGAGCCGGCCAGGAAGCAGGAAAAGGAGACTCTCATAACTGATCTCCCTGGTGTAGGTGCAGCTACGGCAGAGAAAATGGTCGCTGCCGGCTACGACAATGTCATGGCAATCGCGGTTGCAAGTCCCGGAGAGCTCATTGAGGCAGCAGGGGTAACTGAGGCAGCATCCAGGAAGATGATAAGTGCTGCCAGAGACGCACTGTCCATGGGCTTTGAGAGCGGCGAGGAAATAATGAAGCGCCGGGAAAAGGTAAGGAAGATATCAACCGGCTCGAAGAATTTTGACGCCCTTCTTGGAGGGGGTTTCGAAACTTCTGCTATAACTGAGTGCTTCGGTGAGTTCGGCTCAGGGAAAACCCAGCTGGCTCACATACTCTCTGTCCAGGTCCAGAAGCAGTTTCCGGAGAGCGTGGCTGTGTACATTGACACTGAAAACACATTCAGGCCTGAGAGGATAAAAACCCTTGCTGAGGCCATAGGCCTTGACCCTACCAAAGCCCTGAAGAATGTGAAGGTGGCAAGGGCATACAATTCTGACCACCAGATGCTGCTGGTTGACAAGGTTGAGGAGCTTATCAAGAACCAGAAGCTTAATGTTAAGATTGTTGTGGTTGACAGCCTCACAGCCCATTTCAGGGCTGAGTTTGTCGGCAGAGGCACTTTGGCTGACAGGCAGCAGAAGCTAAACAGGCACATGCATGCCCTGATGAAACTGGCAGATATCTATAACCTGTCAGTCTATGTCACGAACCAGGTGATGGCCAAGCCCGACATCTTCTTCGGTGACCCGACCCAGGCAATTGGCGGCCACATCGTTGCCCATGCCTCGACTTTCAGGATTTACATGAGGAAAGGCAAGAAAGGGAGCAGGGTTGCCAAGCTCATCGACAGCCCGAGCCTGCCGGAAGGCGAGGCCAACTTTTATCTGGAAGCTGACGGCCTCAGGGATACCTGAGCCCATATTTTTTTATATTATAAAGTACCACTGACCTGGATGCGAGCCTTCATCGCTGTTGACCTGCCTGAAGAAATCCGGGATTATGTAAAACAAACACAGGCCAGGCTCAATGTCCCCGGGCTGAGGCTGGCAGGCCATTCCCACATAACACTGAAGTTCCTCGGCAACATAACCCCGCAGCAGGCTGACACTGTTGTTGCAGCACTGCATGAGGTAAGTGTGCCAGCTTTTACCGCCTCAACCACGCAAATAGGTTTTTTCCCGGATGCCAGGCATCCAAGGGTAATATGGCTGGGAGCATCAGGCTTTGAGCAGCTTCACCAAGCCATTGATGAAAAGCTGAGCCGGGAATTCCCTGAAGACCGGAAGTTCGTTGCCCATGTAACACTGGCGAGGGTCAAATCTTTTAGTGAGAACCTCCGGCTAAGCATTAAAGCAAAGCAAAGAAGTTTTCAGGTCACGGATTTTGCCCTTAAAGAAAGCACTTTAGGCCTGTCGGGCCCTGCCTACAGGGACATACAGAGGTTTCCCCTGGAAAGCCTGCGATGATACCACCGCAAGATTTAAATATCTGCTTGATACTGTGACGCAAAAAAGCTGTGAGGTGCTGAAATGAGGCTTGCTACTGAAGACGACTTAATTGAAGAGTTGGATGCCGACAAGGATGATGACGTTTTCGATGACGACGATGGGGATTCGGACGACGACTCTGATGATGACGATGAATGGTAATTATTTAAGTCGTTGAATTTCTTTTTCCACGTCAGGGATGGAAACATCCCTGGCAACCATCTCTACATTGTTGAACATTTCATTCTTTGAAACCCTGCCGGAGAACAGGAATATGTTTCCAAGGGCTTTGTCCCGCTCCTTCTGAAACAACTCAGCAGATTCCCTGAAGGCCAGAATCTCATTATGAGTTCTGTTCAGCATCTGCTGTACCTGCCTGCCAAAGCAGGCAACCCTGATATTGCCTGTGCCATCATCCACAAATGCATTCAGCACATAGGAATATCCCGGGATAACGGCATTGTGTGCCTCACAGCTGAACACTCCCTGCGCATTGGGTTTAGCCCTTCTACCGCACTCTGGGCATATCTCAAAGAACCTTATGTCAAACAGCTGGATAACCGTGCCGATAATCTCGGCATTCTGCGACTCGCCAAGATCCTTTATCAGGCTCCTCTCTGCCTCAGGCAGCCTGGTCTCAGCAACATCCCCGATTTTCTCGCCAAGCGGGTTTATCGTCAGTTCGCTCCTGTCATTGAGCTGCACTTCCTTGAAATTGTTCCTTTCCCTGACGTAGCCGCCTGTTATCTTTACAATCTGGCCATCCTTTATATCCCTGAGCTTGTCTGCCTGGTCGTTCCACAGCACAATCCTGACTGAGCCTGTTTCATCACCCATTATGAATGAGCCTACTTTTCCCTGCCTGTTGTTGGTGTTGAATTCCCTTGCCTCAAAAACACGAGTCACCTTTCCGACAAGGTCAACATTCCTCATGCCTGAAACTATGTTCTTTATCTTTAGCTTCCCAGGAGCCTTCTCGTCAAACAGCCTTACACCCAGCTCGTTTGCAACTATATGAGCAGCTCCCTCCCGCGAAACCAGGCCTGAGAGCTTGTCCTGCTTGTCCTTTATGCGCCTTTCAATATCTTCTGCAGAAATCTTCTCCTTTTCCTGTATCTTCTGAATGACATCCTCAACGCTCAGCTGGAACATGGAATCCCGGAATCATGGCAAATTTATAAGTGTTTTGCCTCAGCACCCATAAACCCTGCACGCATCTATGGGATTGGAACCGCCCCCTGCTATGTCTGCAGTCCCTCCAGTGCCGATGACAAAATGAATATGGGGGCCGGTGGAATGTCCTGTGCTCCCCACCTCTGCAATCTTCTGTCCGACAGAGACATGTTTCCCCTGTTTTATTTCCGGAGGGATTCCCCCGTTCCTTATATGCCCATAGCCGCTGTAGGAGCCATCGTCGTGCCTGAGCACGATAAGGTTCCCATAGCCGCCTTTGCCGCACCTGTCATTGACATAATCCTTGCAGCCTTCAACTAAATCAACTATAGTACCGCTTTTTATGGCATAAACCGGGGCACCATAATTTGCAGCTATGTCAATCCCCCAGTGGCATCCCCCTGCGCCATTCCTGCACAGCTCGCTGCCCCCTGCAGGGGAAGTGAGGAACTGTGTTGTTATTCTCCTGAAGTTGGGGCTTGTCGGCCAGACAATTTCGCTGCTGGCTTTTGTTATTGGGACTTGTTGCGGCGTAACAGGAGTTGTTTGGGTTGCTTCAGCCGGCTCAGGCTGAGTTGGAGGCAGCACAGGTACGGTCTTCACAACCGGAAGAATTATCTCTGTCGGGAAATCAGCACTGCCCGGAACTTCAAGGGCAAACTTGTACTGCACGGGCCTGAGCCCTGCGGCAGCACCTATTGTCTCCAATACTCTGTCTGGGCTTTCGACGCAAAACCTGAACATAGGCCCCTGGTCTGCTCCGCCTTCGCATGAGCCAAGCTTCCAGTCCAGGTTGTCATGCACGCCAATTTTTCCCTGTATGCATGAAACTGCCTTCCCAGCATCATTGCACTCCTGCACGATTTCCTTTGCATGCCTGAGCAGGGCTTCATACTCAGTTTGCGCATTGTATGCCAGGCTCTCGTGGAAGCTCGGCAGCACCTGGTATGAAAATCCCTGGAAATTTGCAGGGATTGTGACAGTGGTCTCGCCCAATGGCATGGTTGCCGCTTCCTGCACCGCCTGTGCCGGCTGGCTCTCGCTGTAGATGACATAGCCGGTAATTTTCTGGCCGTGCGATGTCACTATCCCTATCAGCAGGCTGGCCACGAAAAGGCCAAGTACAACCTTGAAAACATCATCTCTTTGCACTTTTTACCCTCCTTGTTTTTTTGTGGTGACGTACCAGAAGCCAGAAAATTATGAGTATTCCGGCCAACCCAAGAAGCGTTATGAGCTCGTAATTATCCCTCACTGCCTCAGCCGGGATGATTGCCAATTCAGCCATCACCTTCCTGCCTGATTATCTCTATGCTGCTTCCGTAGACAATGCCCTTGCCCGCCCTGCTTATGACTTCGAGGTTTTCCCCGATGCGGACCTCTGAGTTCAGGTCAG
Source organism: Candidatus Woesearchaeota archaeon (assembly GCA_018303315.1). Classification (GTDB taxonomy): domain Archaea; phylum Nanobdellota; class Nanobdellia; order Woesearchaeales; family JAGVYJ01; genus JAGVYJ01. The sequence continues at coordinate 6,943 of JAGVYJ010000014.1, forward strand.
CATCAGAATTGGCCCTGAAGAGGTTGTCAAATTCCTGCTTCAGCACATCCTCCACCTTTCCCGGACTGCAGTCCCCCTTCTGGTTCCACACCACATACCCATCCACGAAAGCACACTCTGGATTGTTAACCCCACCGGCTGCTGCAGCCTTATGCACAGCATTTGCAAGGCTTATCCTTGCTATCTCATCAACTGCACGCCTGTCATTCTCCGCCTTTGAATATGCATCTATCAGCTCAAACTGTGTTTCCCCGATATTTTTCCTGTCCCTTATGTTTTTCTCAGCAAGGAAATTGCTCACAAGAAGCACAGCCAGGGCTATCACGCCAAAGATTACAAGTATGGTTCCTCTTACCGAGCCCTTCATCTGCACATCCCTGCGTTCCCGCTGAAAAAGGCTGTGTTCACGCTCAGGCTGACAGTCTGCCTGATGCTGCCTGTGAATGTCTCCGTTTCCTGCTTAATCCTGTCCCCGGCTATTTTTGACTCCATGATAGTTTCGCCGTCGACACTTAGTTCAGCGCATTTATGGTAGGTCGGCTCAAGGAATTCAGCTGTCGCCTCTTCAAGCATTGGCCTGTATCTGTTATCAGAGGCAAGCCCTATTAGCTCATTCATCTGAAGCCGCACCCCTTCCATCTCCACAGGAGACCTGAGGTAAGTATCAAGCTGGTTTGCCACAAGCTGCCTGGCCTGGGCATCCCCGCCAAGTATGAATTCTCCTTTGTTTGCATTGCATGAGCCTATCTGCAGCACCAGGAGGTAGCCGAATACGAGCAGTATCCAGAAGGCTATTGCGAGATAGTCATCAACATTAAATGAGCCCTGGTTATTCATTGGGCACCACTGCTGTCAATGTATATGTTGCAGGCTTGCCTGTTTCCTGCAGCAGCACCCCTGTAACCATTCTTACTATCCTGGCACTTCCCTTTCCAGGGACGCCGGAAAGGGCAATTGTCGACCATAGCCTGTACTTGTCCTTGTTGTACACGGCACTAACCAGGCCGTCTGAGGACTGGACAGTTGCGTTAATTGCAGCATACCTGTCGTCCTTGAATCCGAGGCTGGCCCTCAGCTGTGGTTCTGCCAGCAGCCCTGTATCTATCACCCACTTCTGTGTCCAGCTGCCTGTTAATGGTGAAAAATGCAGCCACGAACAGCGAGCCGGCTATGATAAGGGCCATGCCGAACCATATTGTTATGTACTCCAGCGTCTCCTGGCTTACTGTACCTTTCCTACTCCCCAATAATCCGGATTTCCTCTCTGCCATCATCCCTCCTGAATTTTCCGTTCTCCTCTCCGGCTATGACGAAATTATTCCCTATCTTGATAAAGGCAAGCCTTGCCGGCGCAGCATCCGATTCATACTTCGGATTGACGAAGTTTTCATCCTCGGCATACCTGAACCTTGCCGGGCTGCCGCCAGGATATGCAACCTCGACAACACCGTCCATGATTTTGATTTTCGGCAGCTCAGGGTTTCCAATGATTTGCGTGCTCTTCAGGGTTGTCAGGTCATAGACATACACCACATCACCCGGCGCCCCGTAGATTGTGTCTATCAGCAGCCCTATGTCCCTGGCAAGATAATTCTTCTGAAGAAAGTTAATGTCTATTGCATCTTTTGCAAATGCCACGAATGCAAGCCCCAGCACAGCTGCAAGCAGCAGCCCTGCGGCTGTGAAGAACACGGTTGTGGTTGTCTCATCCCCTTTTTTGTCCAGCATAGCTCCCTCGCTACAACTACAATTCAAAACCGCATTTAAAAAGATTTAGCTACTTTGCCCTGTCAAAATAAATATTCGTATTCCCCTGGGCATCAGCCTGCCTGCTTATCTGGATTGTGCCTTTGTCAAAGTGCGGCTTGCCTGTGAACTGGCCGAAGAGGGCAACATGGTTCCTTCCCGGAAGCCCGGTTATAGGCGCGCCTTCATTGAAGTCGCCTGGCCAGCCTGCAAAGTAGAAAACCTCGCTGAATGTTTCGCAATCCTGAAGCCCTGAGCTGCATGACATCTCATCGCAGATACACAGGCAGGCGTCAGAGCCGCATTTCAAAGGCTTCTGGGTAGTGTCCTGGGCCCCGAAAACATTGGCGTTGTAGCTGAATTCAGGCTCGCCCCTGTTGAATGCCAGAAGGTTAAGCCCTCCCCCCGGCCCCCAGTTGCCTTTGATGAACATCGGCACCACCCTTGTCTCCCCGTCTTCAAGTACGGCCTTCACCTGGAAGACAAGCCCGCGGAAGCTTTCCCTTGTCCCCTGGTCAGAGGTGCTCAGGAACTTATTGTAGACAATCAGTATCAGGGCGATGAAAATCAGTATCATCACGGCTGCCCTGACTATATCCCAGCTTTCCATGATTATCTTCGCTGCAGTGCCCTTCCTGCCAAGCCTCATTTGGGTTCCACCGGTATGCAGCAGTACTTCTTGTCCTTGTTCAGCTCACTGTTTTGGTCGCCGCATCCTCCATATCTGAATGCTGCCTGCTGGCCTGAGTCGCACTCAGCCGAGGTTTCGACGCACTGGCCTCCCCTGCCTTCGCAGGATGCGCTTGCGGTTATGAAAGGAAATATCCTGCTGGAAGTCCCTGTTATGAACAGCACCAATATTACCAGCACAAGCAAAGAGAGTATCGCGATGACTATTGTCTGCATGGACAGTCCCTGTCCCTTTCTAGGTAACATATTCCCACCCCTGCTCATTCATTTCAGCTTTTGCCTCTTCCCTGAGTTTTTCTATCTTGGCTATGTCAGGGCTCCCGGCGTAGTATTCCCGGCTTATCATCTCCCGTGTCTTTCCTGAGACATCGCCGATGCTGCCTGCTTCCTCTGCCAGCACCCTGTCCGTGTATTCCAGGTACTCTTCAGTATAATACCTGAACCACACCCCCCTTTTGAACTCCTGGAGCTCTCCAAGGCCTACTACAGGCACAACTTCGAACTGGTATCTTCCCGGAGGGAATGCAGCAACAGGGATTTCAACGAATGTTGTGAGCTCTCCAAGCTCTTTTATCAGCTCAGGGTTCCTTGCCCCCTGCCTGTAAATGCTTTTCTGGTTCTCCCCGAAAGTGAGATAGACATCAAAGCCATCAGCCTTTTTTCCCCTGACAACATCCCACTGTATCTTTATCGCCTGGCCGTTGCCTGAAAAGCTTACCTTGGGCTCAGTGATATACTGGCCCGGGCTTATGCCATGCTCTTCCCCGAAGTCTTCCAGTCCCTGCTTTGAGCCCAGAAAGAACTCATAGCCTTTCCAGGCCCCAATTGCTATTATTACGACAACTAAGGCTCCGAGTATGAGCATGATTAGCGGCATAAAGCCTTTCTTCATGTGCCGAACCTCAGGAAGTTGCCAACATTGTTGCCTGCATTGTTGATAAAGCCTGTGAGGCTGTTGATTATGAGCAGGGCAACAAGCATTATGATGAGCGCAGCCAGCAGCCAGAACACGAAGCTTGTCTGCATGCCCTTATTGCCAACCATATTCCTACCTTTATCATCCTGTTTTATTAAATTTGTCATACCGGAATGTTTGTGCAGCCCAGCTGCCTAAATGTTTCAGGCTGGAATTCGCTCAGCACAGTCATGGCCATCCAGTCTGACTGCTTTGAGAGTTCTGCCAGTATCTCAGCGCCGAATCCTGCAACCAGGCCGACTGTGCCTGCCCTGCCCAGAATCCGGCCTCTGCTCTTGAGTATGCCGCCGGGCCCTTTTGTGGTCCAGGCAATCACTGACTGCAGCACCGCTGTCTCTGCCCCGGCAGTGCCGCCTGCTATGAAACCTGTGGGTATATCGTCATTGCTGAAAAGCTCAAGCCATTGATTGACTGAAACACCCTTTGCATAAACAAAAAACACCCCGTAGTCCCTGCCCGGCTCAAGCTCAGCGCTCTGGAACGCCTTTATCTCTTCCTCATTGAAATCAGCCAGAACCTTATCCGCATTCGGGCTCTTTGCCACTTTCAGCACTCTGGCATATGTTTCCTGATTCCTGTCTGGCGAAGGCTCCTTGAGCAGGAAGTATGGCAGGCCGGTAACAGGCTGTTCTGTGCTTACAGAGATTATGCTGCACACATGGCAGTAAACCTCGTCCTTGTCTGAAAACAGGTTAAGCTCGCCCCTTCCGAAGCTGTCCCAGCAATAGTACATCTCATCTGCCATGGCCTTTTTTGCCTGGTAGCCGGTCATCTTTTTGTCCAAAGTTATCTGGTTCGCCTCGCAATTGATGCTTTTGCTGAGAAGCTCCCTTGCCAATGGAAGCTTTGACGCTGTGAGCACGCTCTGCTTGCATATGGTCCTGTCTGCGTTTTCAGAAGCCTGCCTGTTTACTGTCACCAGGAAAAATGTCAGCACAAGAAGCCCGATTACAGCAATAATCATGGTAACAACCATCCACTGCGCTATTTCCCCTTTCCTTTTCAGTAAAGATGGTCGCATAGGTTTGTTACCTCATCCAGCGGAACAAGCTCCACACCCACAAGCTCAGGCTTCCCTTCCTGCACAATGTCGTGGACGAGAAGGCCGATGGTAAGCACTTTGGTTACCGGTATGCTTTTGACAAGCCCTACAGTGAGCTTTCCGACTTTGGTAAGGGCACTTGCTCCTTTCGCACCGGCCTTTTCAGCAAGCACGGCAAATCTCTCTGCGCCCACTCCCACCTTCGGTAGTCTGCCAAGCTCTTTTGCAACAATTTCCTTGAATCCGGCGCTTTCAATAATCCCCTTGCTGTAGGCATTTGACAATGCTCTTACCACCTCGTCATTTTCCAAAAGCTGCAGCTGCGCCTTTGTAAGGCTCCTGCCGGCTGCCTTTGCCACCGTAGCTTCTTCCACCTGCGGCCCCAGCCTTTTCAGATATTCATTTCTGGCTGCCTTGAAAGCATCTTCTGATGTTCCCACCTCAAGGCCGAGTGCCTGGTAGGCCTTTGCATACTTGGCATATTCAGCGTAACTCTCTCCGGCCTTGGCAAGCACAGTCAATTCAGAGGCAGGTATTGTGGAGCTGCCGCTCAGCACCCTGCTGCCGAGCTTTGCGCCATAGATGGCTTCAAGCACCTGCACGCCGTGAAGCTCATAGCTGGCCTGAACCCCTGTTCCTTCCTGCCCTGTCTCAGTCGCTGCCGCCCCAGTCCTCTGGTTGAATGCCTCCAGCATCTCCCTCTGGATGCGTTCTATCTCATCATTATTGTCCCCTGCCTGGCCAAACACCACAGTCAGCGATTCCAGCAGCTTGTGCGCCTTGGAGGTCTCATAGATTACAGCATACTGTCTGGACAGGTCAATAGGCACAAGCTCCTGCACGTCAGGCAATGCCAGCTTGCCGTCGCTCAGGAACTGGAGGTATGTTTCCTCTTTTGTCCTGCCAGGAATGTTGGTGACTGCAAGATAAGGGTAAAAGTGCGTCGCAAAATACCCCTGCTCCCTGAAATGAAGATCCTTGCTGTCATACAGGGTTTTGTCGAAATTAACCTGTGCGCACACCACGCATCTCATGCCGTTGTCAAAGTCTCCGAACACGTTAACCTTTCCCTGCCCGAATGTGTTCCAGCATGCATACATCTGGTCGGCAAGTACATTGTAGACAGCCTCTTCAACTTTGCCCGGGTCGGTGCTTGAGATATCATTGTATCTTTTCTGTTTCTGGCCGTTTATCTCCACTTTCTTCCGGTCTACCGACACAAAATTCGTATGGCATTCCAGGTTCTTTATTGGCGTGGCGCTCTCAACCCCGAAAGTTGCCCTTGTCGCAGCTGACTTCGCGCCAACGCTGATTTTGCAGAGCTGGTCGTCAAGGGCAGGCCGGTCCACGACATTGAATGTAACGACAAACAGAACAATCCCTGCAATCACTGCCAGCAATATCTGCACCCAGATGTCCATCACCCCCTTTCGCTTTATCATGCAGCACCATGCAGATAATTAGTGACTTTTGTGAGGATGAAGAACGCCACCAGCCCTATAAGGAGTATGGCAGCTATCAGCCAGACTACATAACTCGACATATCCCCTCTCCTGGTTAAAGGATTCATAAGTATCTCAGACCTTTACAATATAAAAAAATAAAATATAAATTTTAAGATGCAGTTCCTGTTACGCTAAGGGCTGCGCTGTGTGTGACGCCCGTCTGGACGTTTTTGTACTGGATGCTCACATCCTGGGAAAACCTGTTCCCTGATGAGACATCATTTGAACAGCTAAGTCTCACTATTCCCTGCTGGCCATTCTGGAACACAGTTGGCACAGCTGCCGGGGTGCATGCTGTTCCCACACAGGCTTCTACGCTGCTTGTGTCACACTCATCTGCTGTATCAGAGTCAGTTACTCCGGTGACATTTACTGAGAAGCCTAATTCATTTCTGAAGCCCAGTTCCACACGGTCATTTACGCCATCAACGGATGCCTTTCCGCCTACGCAGACCAAGCCTGCCGGTAGCTGACATGTCTCGGGCAGGAATCTTGACGGATTCAGAACGCCGAAGTATGCCAGTGCAGCTATTGCTGCAAGCACCACAAGGATAGCCCAGCCGTATGTCATCAGGAATTCCATGGCTGCCTGTCCTTTCTTTTTCATCGAATCACCTCATGGGTTTTCTATATAAATGGCTATTGGTATACATTTACCCCTATTACTATAAAAAGTTTGTGTTAGTAAATTTATTTACAATATTGAAATTAAATTGTTTGGCCGGTACTGCTGAATTTCAGGCAGACAGAGCTATCTTACCAGCCTCATGATACTCCATCACAGATTTGAGACATTCCCTGAACGCCTTCCTCAATATTTTAACCCTGCCGTCTGTTTCATTCAGGACATATAGTTGTGTTCCGCCAACAATTCTGCTTTTCCTGACCAATTCTTCTTTTTCGAGTTCTCCAATGATTTGATACGCTTTTGGCCTGGAAATTCCTATTTCCCTAGCCAAATCCCCTACAGCGAAATCAAGCCTGTTCAGCTCCAGCACGTATTCTAGCGCTCTGTTTCTGAGGCTTTTTCCATAAAGCTCGCAAAAAGCGCCATATTTTATTTTTTTCATAAGTCAAAGCACCTCATAAATTTCCCGGATTTTCCTCGGATTTAAGGCGATGTGCCATTCTGTTCCTTTTCCGGTTCTTTTTTTTGTCCGGGTCAGGCAATTTTCACTTAAAAGCTTCTTATATTCTTTTTCAAAGGCCCTTCTCTCCTCTTTGCTCAGCCACTTTGTTCTTGAACTTATCAGTTTCTTCTCTGGAAAATGTCTTCTTCCAATGTATCTTTTGTTCACTAAGAACTGCAATATGGCTTCTGTCGCTGCTTCCATTTACACGCATCCATTGTGTCTTACCCAATTGCAACACCTTAGTTAATTATTATTAACATATAATAAATAATAATTAACTATTTAATTTTATCGCCCTGACTTCACCTACTTCCTCCACCACCACAAACTCCAGGTCAGAAAAAGCCTCATAAAGCAGTTCTTTATCTTCAGCCTTAACCAAATAGTCTCCTGTCAGGTATTGCCTCTCAATGCTTGCCCCTGCCAGTTCAACCCTTTCCGCCACCAGCTTATCCAGAGCGTGCTTATCTTCAATTCCCACAACAATGAAGTATAGGCTCATGCAGCAGCCCCCAGCAGCTGCACAAGCTTGGAATTCCTGTAGGCAGCTTTGGCCAGCTCATCAGCCCTGACAAGCCCTGCCCCGAAAACATCCCTCGGGTCATATGGCAGCTCTGTGGAAAGCGCCTGGGCAGTTTGCTCAAGCAGTTCAGCAGCATTGCTGCCTGCTCTTGCGGCAACAAGTGCAAGGCTTCCGGTAACATGCGGGGCTGCCATGGAAGTGCCGCTCAATGCTGCATACTCATTGCCTGGATAACAGCTCTTTATTCCAACTCCCGGAGCGCTTATATCGGTTGTCCTGTAAATGTTTGAGAACCTTGCGTGCCTGTTCTCCTGGTCCACAGCAGCCACGCTGATGACCTTGTCAAATGAGGCAGGATAGCTTGGCCCAAAGCCTTCGTTGCCTGCGGCAGCTATTAATAACAGCCCGGCGTCTGCTGCATGCTTGCATAATCTTTCAAAGGCCTTTGTTGCGAATCTTGAGCCCAGGCTCATGTTCACAGCATCAAGCCTGTATTCCAGCGCCCATTCTATCGCTGCCATTACATCTGCCTCGCTCCCGCTGCCATTCTCATCCAGCACCCTTAACGCATAAACCTGGGCTTCAGGAGCAACCCCCACGCTACTTCCTGCCACTGTCCCGGCTACATGGGTGCCATGCCCGTTGAGGTCCCTTGGCTCCTGGCTATTGTTGAGGAAGTCAAATCCCTTCAGCTTTCCGAAGGCATGGCCAATCTCTTCATGGCTGTAATCACAGCCCGAATCTATAATGCCGACTCTCGCCCCCGCCCCTCTGCTGTATTCATGCGCCTGCCGGACGCCGATATCTTCCAGGTTCCATAGGTTGCTGGAATGGGTTTCCGCATTTCCAAGAATTGCCGAGAAATCATGCGCAAGCTCGATGCCTGCAACACCAGGAAACTCATTTTGGCTTCTCTGGCCTTCAATTAAGTTGACAAGCTCAATTGCTGCTTTTTTGTCGCAGCGGATGCTGATGTGCGGGATTCTTGAATAAACATGCCTGAGCTCGAATCTTGGCCGGAGTTTTTCAGCAAGGCTTTGCTTGTTCTCAGCCTCAACAATAAGCTCAAGCGGGTCTCTTTCATGCTGCTCTATGCTTTCCAACAGCAGGCTGTGAAGTTTTTCCTGTCTTCTGAAAGGCCAGACCATTCAGGAAAGTATTTCTCAAAGAGTATTATGCCCTCGCCTGCAATTTCCGGAGAATTTTTTCAGAAACCGGAGAATCAAGCATTTCTTTCGAAAATTGGATACTCATCTTCCGAGAAAAAGTTCGTGCCATTGCACGAAGTGTAATGGCACTTGACTAGGGGTTGTGACCGAAGGTCACTGTTTTGATCAACCTTTTACAAAAAGGTTGTTGGCAGTCTGCCAAAATATGGGCCCGACCAGATTTGAACTGGTGACCTCTGCCGTGTGAGGGCAGCATCATAACCACTAGACTACGGGCCCGTGGCACACTGTATGCCGGTTCCTGTTTTAAAGCTTGCTGAAGGCTTCCAAATAATTAGTGTCTCTTTTTAGTAGTAACTCCGGAAATATTTATATACTGTGCTGAATTATCCGGGCGCATGGCAGACCTGCAGCATGAAACGTTTACTGAACGGGGATATTTCCCGGAAATTCCTTCTACAGCTGTTCTCGGATATGATGGCAGCTGGATACAGATAGACAGGGGGCAATGGCTGCAGCACAAGCTATCCGGGCCCAGTCCTGATTTCATGGTTGTCAAGGTAAGCACCAATGTGCTGGCCCACAGCCAGAAGCGTCACCAGCTTTATGTTTTCAGGGCACTCTCAGCTGACATTTCAGACATCATAAGCAGAAGGAACATTCCGGTAGCAATTGTGACAAGCGGTGCCATTGGCCTTGGCCACAAGGCAAGGGAAAACTACCGTTACAGAAACCAGAGCATATACCCGGATTCGGACGATACGAACCAGCAGCGCAGCATAGACTCAATAATAGGCCAGCCTCTACTGACTGCTCACTGGGAAAGCGCCCTGCACGAATTCGGGCTGGCTGCAGAGGAAAGGCTGCTCGTGCATGCTGACCTCATGGACAAAAGGAAGCGAAAAGGAACACTCGACTCATTGTGCAAGTCAATCGACGCAGGAAAGATATTGCTGGTCAATGAGGATGATGCAAGGAGCTATGAGGAACTTGAGATTGATCCGGAAACCCAGAGCTTTGGGGATAACGACCGTCTTAGCGCACTTCTTGCTATAGGAATTTCGCAGCATCACGGCTTCAGGCATCCGCTGCTGGTTAATCTGACTTCAGTAAACGGGCTTTACACCCCTCAGGGCTTTTACGAGGGAAATCCGAATCAGCTTATCCGTCTTGTGAGGGATACAACAGGGCTCGAAGATGATTTCAGGGCCCAGCTTGCAGAGCTTCAGGCCAGGCCCGACTATAAGCCTCCCAGGACAGGCCGGGGCATTGGCGGGGAAATGTCAAAGCTGAGCGCAAGCATACAGGCAGCAAACAGCGGCATAGATGTGGTTGTGTGCAACGGCGAGGTTGCCCTTCACGACCGCCCTGTGGTAGAGGGGGAAGAGCAGTTCGATTTCAGGCGATTCAGGCCTCTGCAGGCAGTCATTTACAAGCTTCTTGTAGGCACGCGTTTTGAGGCAAGATTATTAAAAGACTGAATGTTAACGCCTTCTAATTTGGCGCGAAGAATACTCCTTGTCATAATCCTGGTTTCTGTTGTATTAAGCATTTATTTTTACCCACAGTTCCCGGCCCAGATTGCTTCCCACTGGAATGCCAGGGGGGATGTGAACGGCTACATGCCAAAGTTCCCCGGCCTGTTCCTTATGCCTATGCTGCTCTCTGTATTATTCGTGCTGTTCAGCATAATACCTGTAATTGACCCGTTAAAGGCGAATATCAGGAAATTCAGGGAGTATTTCGAGAAATTCATAGTTCTCCTTTTTGCCTTCCTGCTCTACATCCAGCTGCTCACCATAATCTGGAATCTCGGGGTCAGGTTTGACATGACGTTGTTTATTTTGCCGGCTTTGGCCCTGCTGTTTTTTTACATTGGCATACTGATGGAAAAGGCCAGGAGGAACTGGTTCATAGGGATAAGGACGCCCTGGACCATGAGCAGCGACAAAGTCTGGGCAAACACCCACAGGCTTGGCTCAAAGTTATACAAGCTTGTAGCCCTGATAACAATTGCAGGCCTTTTCTTCAGGCAGTATGCATTAATTATATTCATCGTTTCTGCGGTTTCTGTCACAGTAATAACTATTGTTTATTCGTACATAGAATACAGGAGATAGCCTATTCTTTCCCTGCTTTCTCTATCTCTTTCTCATGCTGCTTCTGCTGCAGAATCCTGGCAGCATCCACAACCTTGTCCCCTTCCCTGAGGCGCATCAGCCTTACCCCTTTTGTAGCCCTGCCGATAACGGATATGTCCGTTGCCTTAACCCTGATGACTATCCCGTGCTGGCTGATGAACATTATCTCGGTATCGTCGTCCACCACCTTGATTGCCACAACTTTCCCGTTCCGGTCGAGGTCCTTGATGTTTGTCACTCCCTTGCCGCCCCTGTTTGTGAACCTGTACTCGTTGACAGGGCTTCTCTTCCCGAACCCGTTGCCGCACACAGTCAGAAGGCTCTTGCTCTCGTCTGCAACAACCATACCAATCACTTCATCCCCTGGCTGCAGCGTGATGCCCCTTACTCCCTTTGCCGCCCTTCCCATTGGCCTGACGTCCTTCTCATGGAACCTCACCGCCTTTCCAAGGGCAGTTGCGATTATCACATTCTTGTTCCCGTCTGTCCTGAGCACATCGACAAGGTCATCTCCAGGCTCCAGCCCTATCCCGATTATGCCGCCGCGCCGCTGCCTA
>JAGVYJ010000021.1 GCA_018303315.1 Candidatus Woesearchaeota archaeon
AAATGTATGACAGGCTGCATGAATTCGTTGACTCGGGAAAGCCTGTGATTGGCGTGTGCAACGGCTTCCAGATACTGGTGAAGGCAGGTATATTGCCGGGCATCACTGACAGCCAGGATGCCACATTAACTTTCAATGATTCGGGAAAATTTGAATGCAGGTGGATAAGGGTGAAAAATGTGAACAGGGGCAGTTGTTTGTGGTCAAGGAACCTGGATACATTGGAGCTTCCGGTTGCCCACGGCGAAGGGAAATTTGTGCCCAGGGACCGGTCTGTGCTGAAACAGCTCCAGGACAACAATCAGATAGTCTTCAAGTACGTTGACGGGCAGGGAAGCAAATCTGGATACCCGCACAACCCAAACGGCTCTGTGGCAGATATTGCAGGCATTTGCAATAAGAAGGGGAACGTGCTTGGCATGATGCCGCATCCAGAAAGATACTTAAGCAGTTACAATCATCCGAGATGGACAAGGCTGAAAATGCCTGAGGAAGGCCTTGGCCTGAAGATTTACAGGAATGCCGTGGAGTATGCTGAGGAACACAAATGAAAGTGCTGATTGTTTTCGGAAGCAAGAGCGATTCGCCTGTCTACAGCGAGATTACATCCGGCCTTGATGAATCAGGGATTGATTATGAGCTGAGGGCCCTGTCTGCGCACAGAGCACCTGAAGAGCTGCATGAGAGGCTGGCTAAAGATGATTTTGACGTGGTCGTTGCTGGTGCAGGGCTTGCCGCCCACCTTCCGGGAGTTGCAGCCTCGCAGACAGTGAAGCCTGTCATAGGCGTGCCCTGCTCAGGCGCATTTGACGGCCTGGATGCTTTCCTTTCAATAGTGCAGATGCCCCCAGGCATTCCAGTGCTCTGCTCTCCTGTCGACGACGGCCAGGAGGTTGCAAGGCTTCTGGGATTGGCAAGCAAAGGCCTTAAGAAAATCAATATTGTTGGAAGCAAAGATGGCAAGGCTTTCCTGAAGGCTGCTGAGACTCTGGAAAGGCTGGACATTGACTTCGAAACTGAAAAAAGCACCCGGCCCGGGGCAGTGAACATAGTGTTCGCTTCCATTGAGGAGAGCCCGGAGCCCGACGATAATTTTGTCATATATTGCCCCTTGCTCGCCGAAAGCACGGCCGAGGATGCCATCCCGTTTATGTCTGCTGCAGCTTCCGGGCTGTGGGTTGGCGTTAACAGGGGAGAGAATGCAGCACTTGCTGCCGCAGCCCTTCTTGGGAAATTTGAACCTGTCAGGGAATACAGGGCTCAGCAGCGGAAAAAGGTGGTGGATGCAGATGCAGAGCTACAGGGAAAAAATAAGTAACAACATAAACAACACAATTCAGGAGACCAATTTCCCAGCACTGGGAAGGAAGTACAAGGGCAAGGTAAGGGATACATACACGATAGACGAGCGCATCGTCATGATAACCACTGACAGGATTTCTGCCTTTGACCATGTGCTTGGCACAATCCCTTTCAAGGGCCAGGTTCTGAACCAGATTGCTGCATGGTGGTTTGAAAAGACAAAAAACGTTGCTGCTTCTGACCTTATCGACGTGCCTGACCCGAATGTCATGGTCAAGAAAGCGTGCAGGACTGTGCCGATTGAAGTGGTATTCCGGGGTTATTTAACCGGCTCTGCATGGAGAGACTACCAGGCAGGCAAGCCTGTATCAGGTATTGTACTGCCCAAAGGGATGAAGAAAGACCGGAAGTTTGACAAGCCGTTATTAACACCATCAACCAAGGCAAAGGAAGGTCATGACATACCGATTTCCGAAGGGGAAATTGTAAAGCAGGGAATTGTTCAAAGGGAGCTGTGGGAAACAGTAAGGGAGAAAGGTCTGAAGCTGTTCCTGAAAGGCCAGGAACTGGCCATGAAGCAGGGCCTGATTTTAGTCGATACTAAGTATGAGTTCGGAATCGACAAGGACGGAAATGTTTTGGTTATTGACGAGATTCACACCCCTGACAGTTCAAGGTTCTGGATTAGGGACAGCTATGAGGAGCTTTTCAAGGCAGGCAAGGACCAGAACATGCTGGACAAGGAGTTTGTCCGGCAGTGGCTCATCAGGGAAAAGAACTTCATGGGGCATGGCCCTTTGCCTGAGCTGAGCAATGAGATAAAAATCAGCGCAGGGCTCAGGTATATAGACCTGTATGAAAAGATAACCGGCGGGAAGTTCAGGTTCCCTGAGGACAGGCCTGTGCTGGAAAGGATTCAGGATAATTTAAGGAAGAAGGGCTACCTGAAGTAAAGGTTTAAATTCTGTGGCCTTTTCCCGGATTAATGGATCCGATAGTAAATAAGATTCATAAATGATTATAGAGTCGCTATTATATTAATATGGAAGTCATAGACGTGATAAAAGGAATAGGCATAGGTGCCGGGGGACTGGCAGGGCTGGTCGCAGTAAATCAGTTAGGTGCGCCGTTATTTTGGGGGCCTGGTTTGACATTAAGTATGCTGGTGGAAGATAGACGGAAAGTGGATGCCAAAGCACTGGCCGTATATCAAGATTTGCCCTCAGACTTTACTGCCTTAGACTATCTGGTAATAGCCAGTTATGTGAATCAGCAGACCGGCGAAGGTCCTGATTTGTGCAGGCATATGTCCCAAAGTGTTTTTGACCTGTATAATAAACTAATAAAACGGAATGATAGGGGGGATTTGAAGAGAAGTGTAAGATTGGCTGCCGGCGTGAAAGAAAGGATAGGTCATATGATGCTTCATGTTAGAGATTCGGGAGGAGTAATTCCTTTTGAGACATTGAGAGATACACCAGAATTAGCGATTGCAGAGGTAAAAGATTACGCTAAAGAAATAGGAAGGTACCATGATAGATTTGATTCAATTGATGGAAGATTTGCGATAATTTTTTCTCTGTCCGGGTGGGGCACAAAGATATTTTATCCCACACCATTAGGCACATTATTTCCTTTTGGGAGTATTGGATTGGTGGAGTATACTGCAAGCCAAATTCGTATTCGTCACGGTTTGGATTGAGGTTCTGGATAGGAGAATAAAAAAATTCAGTTATCAGGTTATTTGAATGGCGGCATTCCCGGGTTTTGCAATTTAGATTAATATATCTTCAATATAGAAAATAAATTCTGTCTTTATAAAGCCCATAGCAAAGTATTTAAGGCAACTGGCGTGGCCTTTATGCATGACAGGGGGTAATGTCAAGGACTATTCAATTGCCACTATAGGAAGCCATACAGCCCTGCAGATTCTTCATGGCGCCAAGCAGGAAGGCTTCAGGACAATAGCTGTATGCGAGAAAGGCAAGGAAGTCCCTTATGTCAGCTACAGGGTTGCCGATGAGATACTCACCGTCGACAGCTTCGCTGATTTCTTTGATGTTGAGGATGAGCTGATTAAAAAGAATGCCATTGTCATACCCCATGGCTCTTTCATAAGCTATCTGGACCTCAAAAGATTCAAGAAACTCAGGGCAATGCATTATGGCAACAAGAATGTTCTGGACTGGGAGAGCGACAAGGGGAAGCAGCGTGAGTGGCTGAAGAATGCAGGCCTGCTGCTCCCAAAGATATTCAAGGATCCTGAGACAATTGACAGGCCTGTCATAATAAAGTTCGACGGCGCTGCAGGAGGGCATGGCTATTTCCTGGTGCAGACCCCTGAGGATTTCTGGAAAAGGCTGAAGGAAACAGGGAACGAGAACCGGAAATACATAATCCAGGAATACATAATCGGCGTGCCTTTGTACATCCATTATTTTTACTCAGTGCTGACCGAAGAGCTTGAGATAATGGGCTTCGACAAGAGGTATGAGAGCAACGTGGATTCAATCGGAAGGATTGCCGCAAAGGACCAGATGAACCTTAAGATAGAAACATCTTACGACATAATCGGCAACATCCCTCTGGTTATCAGGGAAAGCCTGCTGCCCAAGGCATTTGAGCTGGGGCAGAGGGTGGTGGATTACTCGAAGGAAGTCACGCCCCCGGGCCTCTATGGGCCATTCTGCCTGGAAACCATTGTCACACCTGAAGGCGAGTTCTTTGTTTTTGAAATCTCAGCAAGGATAGTTGCAGGAACAAATGTCCATATCTCAGGCTCGCCATATGCAAAGTTCCGGTACCGCGAGCCCATGAGCACCGGCAGGAGGATTGCAAGGGAGCTGAAGAATGCAATAGAATCCGGCAGGATAAAAGAGGTGCTCGGATGATAACGCAGAAAGACATAGCCAGGATACTTGAGGGATACAACAAGGACCAGTTAACAATCGGCGTTCTTGGAGGCCACTCTGCCCTAGACGTCTGCCTGGGGGCAAAGAAGCAGGGATTCAATACCTTGGCAGTTTGCCAGAAAGGCAGGGAAGAGACATATTCGAGGCATTTCAGGACAAAGGCCCATACCGGCATCATCGACGAAACAATAGTGCTTGACAAGTTCAGCGACATAACAACCCATGCAATTGTGAAGATACTTCAGGAAAAAAACACAATATTCATCCATAACAGGTATTTCTGGGTGTATTTCGATTTCGCGAAGATTCAGAACAATTTCCTTGTCCCGATATTCGGGCACAGGAACCTTCTGGAAAAGGAAGAGCGCGATGCCAAGCAGAACCAGTACTGGATTCTGGACAAGGCAGGCATAAAGACGCCGAAGATGTTCGACAACCCTGAAAAGATTGACAGGCTCTGCATAGTCAAGGCTGCAGAGGCGGCAAGGGGTTACGAGCGCGCCTTCTTCTTCGTCTCAACCGGCGCCGAGTTCAGGGAAAAGAGCAATGAGCTCGTCAAGAAGGGGGTTGTCACCAGGGCCGGCATGAACAAGGCAGTGGTTGAGGAATTTGTTTTGGGAGCGCAGGTCAACTTCAATTTCTTTTACTCGCCATTATCCGAGAGGGTCGAGCTCATGGGCACTGACACAAGGAGGCAGACCAACCTCGACGGGATTTTAAGGCTTCCTGCCACTGCGCAGATGGAGGTGCTGAAGAAGGCCGCGCCCCAGTACATTGAGACAGGCCATGTGGCAGTTACCGTGAAGGAGTCCCTGCTGGAAAAGGCTTTCAAGGCTGCCGAGAGTTTCGTTAAGGTCACGCAGAAGCATTTCAAGCCGGGAATCATCGGCCCGTTCGCCCTGCAGGGAGCGATAACCGCAGGCCCGCCGGAGGAAGAACTGGTTGTTTTTGATGTGTCCATGCGCATGCCTGGCAGCCCTGGAAGCTCATATACTCCTTATTCAAGCTATCTGTGGGGCAGGGATATAAGCGTAGGCGAGAGGATTGCCATGGAGATAAAGGCTGCAAAGAACGAAAAAAAGCTGCCTGAGGTGGTGACATGAGCATCAACGCAATTTCTCCTGTTGACGGAAGGTATGCTGATAATGTGAGGGGATTAGATGTTTTCTTTTCCGAGAAGGCCCTGATGAAATACCGGCTGAAGATGGAAGTTGAGTATTTTATTGCCTTGTCACAGGCAAAGGTTTTCCGCAACCTTACAAAGGCTGAGCAGGGAAAGCTGCGCTCATGGTTTGAGAAGTTCTCTGACAAGGAGGCTTCTGCCATAAAGGTCATTGAATCAACGACGAGGCACGATATTAAAGCCCTCGAGTATTTCATGAAGAAGAAGATTGATGGCACCGGCATGAGGAAGCTGAAGGAATATGTTCACTTTGGCCTGACCTCAGAGGACGTCAACAACATTGCCTATTCCCTTGCAATAACTGATTTCCTGGACAGCATTCTTGTGCCATGGCTCCGGCAGTTAATTGCCCAGCTCCTGGAATTGGCAGAAGCCCACAAGAAGGTTGCGATGCTTGCAAGGACACACGGGCAGCCTGCCGTGCCCACAACTGTGGGAAAGGAAATTTCAGTGTATGTTTCCAGGCTCAGCAGGCAGCTCAGCCTCCTGAAGGCCCACTCATGCCAGGCTAAGCTAAATGGTGCTGTCGGGAATTACAATGCTGCTGTATCAGCCCTGCCCAAGGTTGACTGGGTGAAGTTTTCCTGGCAGTTCATTACAGGCCTGGGTCTGACGCCCAACCTTGTCACAACCCAGGTTGAGAGCCATGACTCCTGGGCTGAGCTTTTCGGCATAATGCAGCGCATCAACAACATATTGCTGGACTTAGACAAGGACATGTGGCATTACATAAGCATAGAATACTTCAGGCAGAAGGCAGACAGGGGAGAAGTAGGCAGCTCCACCATGCCGCAGAACGTCAACCCCATTGATTTTACAGCGAAGGAAACCTGGGCATTGCAAACGCATTGTTCGGCCATTTCATCAGCAAGCTCCAGCATTCACGGCTGCAGAGGGACCTTTCTGACTCTACCGTGCAGAGAAACATAGGCGTGGCTTTCGCCCATTCTGTGATAGCCTATGCCGCCACTTCGAAGGGTTTGAAGAAACTGGAGCTGAATTCCTACAGGATTGAGCAGGACCTCGAGAGCCATCTGGAGGTTCTGGCTGAAGCAATCCAGACCGTGCTGAGAAGGGAGGGGCTCGAATCCGCATATGAGCGCCTTAAGGAGTTTACCAGGGGGAAAACCCTGACGCTTCCGGCATTGCGCCTCTTTATAGAGAAGCTTCCTGTGTCTGACAAAGTCAGGCAGGAGCTCTTCAGGTTCACTCCGCAGAACTATATCGGCATTGCGGACAAGCTGGTTGATATTGCAGTAAAGGACGCCAGGAACGTGTTGTGATGTATACGCTTTTTGTAGTTGGGGGCCATTACGGTGACGAGGGAAAAGGCAAGATAGTGGACATCCTTGCAGCCAGGGCAGACGTGGTTGCCAGGGGCTCGGGCGGCAACAATGCCGGGCACACTATCGTCAGAAACGGCCGGACCTTCAAGTTCCATCTCCTTCCTTCGGGCTGCCTGTATCCTGGCACAATCAATGTGCTCGGGATGGGCATGCTCATTGATGTCCATGCCCTGGTCAAGGAGCTTGCAGCTTTGAGGGATGTGGGTTACAACCCGAAGCTTAGGATAGCAAGCCAGGCACACATAGTGATGGACTGGCACAGGGCCTTTGATGCTGCCTCAGAGGCAAGCCTCGGGGCAGAGAAGATTGGCACCACCAGGAAAGGGATTGGGCCGGCGGCAGAGGCAAAGCACAACCGGAAAGAGGCCTTGAGGATTGCAGATTTGAAATCTGATGAGCTTTTCGAGAAAGTCAGCAGGATAGTTTTCAGGATTGCGCCCAAGCTTGTTTCCTGGCACCCTGATTTCTCGGGCTTCAGGGATTTGCCCCTGACCGACATAATCAATCCGAGGGAGGCGCTTAAGTTCTCCCTTACTCAGTATGCAGAGGAGCAGGCCGGCAGGCTCAGGGAGGCAGCCAAGGTTATAATGCCTTTTATTGATGATGACATAGCCGCAGCCACAGGCAGCCAGCATAATAAATTCGTGCTTGGCGAAGGGGCGCAGGGAACCTTTCTTGACACAACAGTTGGCTCATTCCCTGACGTGACCTCCACGCCTACCACAGCCCCTGGATTGTGCATAGGCCTGGGCATCGGCCCTGGCAAGGTCAATGATGTCATGGGTGTGTTCAAGGCTTACGAGACAAGGGTTGGCTCAGGAAGGTTTGAGACAGAGCTGACTGATGAGCAGGCATTGCTGGGCGAGCTCGGCTCAGGCAGGATGTTAATGGACAGCGGCAGCATAGCGTCCCTGAGGAAAGGCACTGCATCCGACAATATTATTGGGAAGCATATGGTTGTCAAGGGCCATGAGTTCGGAACAACAACAGGAAGGGTAAGAAGATGCGGCTGGTTCAACCTTGAGGAGGCCAGGCGCGCAGTCCAGTACAACGGCCTTACATGGATAGCCATAACAAAGCTTGACGTCCTGGATGAGCTGCACACCATAAAGGTTGGCATCAGGACAGAAAACGAGAAGATGGCATACAAGACATTTTCCGGCTGGCTTTCGAGCACAGAAAACCTCAGGAATCAGGAGGCCCTGCCTGACAAAGCAAAGTTCTTCCTTAACTTCCTTGAGCAGCAGCTTGCCCCCATAGCCTTCGTGAGCGTGGGCCCTGACGCAGGCCAGACAATCATTACCAAAAATTTCAGAAACCATTTAGCTAAGAACGGGATTTCGATATGAGCAGTCCTGTCAGAATCGAGAATGCAATCATCAGCTGCTTCGACAAGACAGGCTTGGATGTTTTTGCCAGGGGGCTGGTGAAGGCCGTGCCTGGTGTGAGGATTTATTCCACCGGAGGCACGCTTAAGTTCCTTGCAGACATCCCCGGAATGAAGAAACACCTGAAGGCTATTGAAGAGTATGCTGAATTTGCTGAGATGCCGGGCGGCCTCGTGAAGACTTTGCATCCTATGATTCATGCAGGGCTGCTGGCTGAGGCCGGCAACAAGGAGCATGAAGCCTACATGGCAAATCATGGAATAAAGCATTTCCAGCTTGTTGTGGTCAACCTGTATTCTTTCGGCGCAATGAAGAAAAAGGGATTTGAGGCAGCGCGAAGCCACATTGATATAGGAGGGCCTGCCATGATAAGGGCTGCTGCCAAAAACTTTATGAAAGTTGCTGTGCTGGTCAGCCCTTCCCAGTACAGGCCTTTTTTGGAATCCCTGGGGGATGGCAGCTGCTCTCTTGATGCAAGGTTTGGGCTGGCAAAGCAGGCCTTTGCAGCCACAGCTGCGTATGAGGCAGAGATTTCAGATTATTTCGGTAAGGCAGGGTTGTGATGGCTAAGAAAAAAACAGTCAGGTCATTGTACAGGAGGAGTGTTGAAGGCAACTTTCCTGAGGAATTCCAGGCAGGGAACACAAAGTTCAGGCTCAGGAAAAATCTGCGGTATGGCAGGAACCCAGGCCAGACCGCTGCATTCTACGAAGAGCTAAGCAGCTCAGGGCCTGGTATAGGAAGCATGGAAATACTGCAGGAAAATCCCAACAAGAGGCTTTCCTTCATAAACCTTGAGGATGCTGACAACGGCCTGAACATCGTGAGAAGGCTGAAGAGGCTATCCCCCCAGGATAAGTTCTGCGCCGTCATAAAGCATGTGAATCCCTGCGGCGTTGCCAGGGGAAACACAGTCTTTGAGGCTTACAAAAAGGCATGGGATGCTGATTCTCTTTCAGCCTTTGGCTCTATAGACGCATTTTCCGATGCAGTGGACAGGGAAACTGCTGAGACGATTGTGCAGCGCTTCGTGGAAGGGGTGATAGCCCCTGATTTCTCCCCTGATGCCCTTGATGTTCTGAAAAGGAAAAAGGACGTAAGGGTTATGAAGGTCGGCCCGATGGAGCTCCCCCTCATAGATGATGAGCTTGAATACAGGAGGGTAGCCCGTGGCCTTCTTGTGCAGAGGCGCTTCAGCAGCAAAATCCTCGGCAGGGAAAACCTTGAACTTGTTTCCAGGAGGGCTCCTACTGACGATGAAGTCCAGGCTGCCCTGTTCCTCTGGAATATCAATGTGTTTGTAAGGTCAAATGCAGTGGTGCTTGGACTGAAGGACCGGACAGTGGGCATAGGCACAGGCCAGATGAGCAGGATTGACGCGACAAAGTTAGCGGTGCAGTATGCCAGGGAGAAATCAACCGGGCCTGAGGGATGCGTCATGGCTTCAGATGCCTTTTTCCCTGACCCTGATTCAGTTGAGTATGCCGGCAAGAACGGGATTACCGCAATAGTCTATCCTTTGGGCTCTCTGCGCGACCAGGAAGTGATTGGAGTTGCCAACCGCTACAATATCTCCATGCTTGTTACAAAACCCTACCCTTCCCAGAAAGATGTTGTGGAAAGGGCTTTCAGCCATATGTAGAAATATTTAAAAAGGACTGGCTTGTCCGCGTGAATATGCAGCGACTGGAAACCATAATTAATCTTGAGCCTATGCCGATTGAGCCTGCACATTTTCATGGCGACGCAAGGTTTCCTTATATCCAACCTGACAACTTCAGAATCAGGACTGCAAGCGCGGATTTCCCGGACTCATTGCCCAAGGGGGTTTTGTTCAAGACTGGATTGACGCAATATGGATTGGTATTGGTGTATGAAGAGAGGCAAAGCGGCACACCAAACTCCAGGGGTATAGCATTGGATTCTGCTGTGTTGGGCTTTAATATTGAAGGGTGTGTTGCAGATGTCTTGCAAATACAGGGAGGCCGTGGCAGGTATAAGCAGCTGGCAGTTGTTAAGTGGCCCATCGCATTATTGAAGGGAATGACAATCCTCGCCCATGAACTCCAACTCGGCGAAATTCACGTAGTTATGAGCCACGCTGTTAATGGAGGTCCATTGGATTCGAGCGGTATTGCTGACGAGCGCTTTATGGAAAGGCTGCAAAGGGTATACGACCTAACCTGCAGCGCCTTGGGGTTTAGGCAAAGCTATGCGCTTAACCGGCATGTTCTCGAGCTTTAAGCAAAGCATTTAAACTTGGCTTTTATCCTTTTTAGTATGAGAAAGCAGGTAATAGAGTCCACTGACAAAAAAGCAGCCGTAAATCTGGCTCTTGACACTATCAGCATGCAAAAGCAGGCAATTATTTTTGTTAATTCAAAGCCTTCTGCTGAAAAGACTGCGGAAGACCTTGCCAGGAAAATAGGAGAAAGCAGGCAGGAATGGGAAAAACTGGCAGAGAAGGCCGGGAAGGCATTGTCAAAGCCGACTAAGCAGTGCGAAAGGCTTGCCTTTTGCCTGAAGAAAGGAATAGCCTTCCACCATGCCGGACTTGTTGCAAAGCAGCGCGAGCTTATAGAGGAAAATTTCAGGAATGGTGCCATAAAGATAATATGCGCAACCCCGACGCTGGCCTACGGCGTTGACCTTCCGGCTTTCAGGGCAATAATCAAGGACCTGAAAAGGTATGGCTTCAGGGGCATGGACTGGATTCCTGTCCTGGAATATCTGCAGCAGGCTGGACGGGCAGGAAGGCCCAGGTATGATTCATATGGCGAGGCGATAGCGATAGCAGCAACAAAGGCGGACAGGGACTTCATTTCTGAAACATACATAAATGGGGAGCCGGAAGCCATATACTCAAAGCTCGCAGTGGAGCCTGTGCTCAGGACTTACACCCTCAGCCTGATAGCCTCGGGATTTGTGACAACCAAAAAAGGGCTTGTTGAGTTTTTCAACAAGACTTTCTGGGCTCACCAGTATACTGATTCCGCGAGACTGCAGGCCATAATTGAAAAGATGCTGGGGCTCCTTCAAGACTGGGAGTTCCTCAAAAGCAGGGGAAGCCAGGATGAGTTTGTGTCTGCTGACGAGCTTGACGAAAACGTGAAGCTGAGGGCAACCCCTCTTGGGAAAAGGGTTGCAGAGCTTTACCTCGACCCCCTGACCGCCCATGACTTCATTGAGGCAATGAAGAGGGCAACTTCTGTGAAGGCCGATGAGTTTTCCTACCTGCAGACGATATCATCAACCCTGGAACTGAGGCCGCTGCTCAGGGCCAGGATAAGCGAGGAGGAATCACTGCAGGAGGCTGTGCTGAAATACAATGACAGCCTGCTTGTCGGGGAGCCGGGAATATACGATGACGAATACAGTGATTTCCTTGCAGGCGTTAAGACTGCGCTCTTTTTCCTTGACTGGATTAATGAGGCGGGCGAGGAAGCGTTGATGGAAAAATTCAACATACGGCCGGGGGAGATTCATGTAAAGAGGGACAGGGCAGACTGGCTGCTGTTTGCGATGACTGAAATTGCAAGAATACTCGAGTTCAGGGAGCAGGCAAGGGAGCTGAATAAGCTCAGGATGAGGGTTAAGGCAGGTGTGAAAGAGGAACTGCTTCTGCTGCTGAGATTCAGGGGCATTGGCAGGGTAAGGGCCCGAACCCTGTTCAACAACCGCATAAGGACTGCTGCTGATGTCAAGAAGGCTGACCTCAAAACATTGCAGCAGCTTATTGGGGTAAAACTCGCTTTAAGTGTCAAAGAACAGGTCGGACAGGAAGTTGAAGAAGTGAAAAAAGGAAAAAGGAGAGGACAACTTTCTGTCAATAGATTTAACGGGTAAACTTCTGAACAATGATATTATCAAACATTATCAGATAAACCCATGCGACTGTTTCTCTTTAAATGCTGATTCGATAACTTCACGGCTGTACGAGGATGGAATTTTTCCTGAATTGGCATAATTGTACAAAGCTGCTACAAAAATTCCGTTAAGGCTTGAACTTATAATTCCTAATAGAACCAAGTACATCAGCAGCAGTGCCGCTACGGGGAGTATAACTATAAAGGAAACTGCAGATGATGCCAGAAAAAATATCAGAATTCCCATCGGAATCAATCCAATTAAGGCCAATATAAAAAAGAAGAATCCCATGGAGAACTGTCCAACCACATTTTCACCCCATGTTTTCTTAAACAGATGGCTTGATTTCTTAATTGACTCTACTACGCTTATATTCTCAAAGATCATTACAGGAACCACAAAAAAAGTTAATAAACTCCATGCCATGCCAATAATTGCGATAACTACTCTGCCTAAAAGGTTTGACTTTTCAGAAATCGTTTTGAGGATAATTCCGATGGTTGCAGATATCAACGCCCAGATAAATATCTTAGCTACATGCCTTTTGGCATTTTTAAAACCATCACTAAAAGTTGGATCCCCGCCATTAAGTCTTATATTTGCGCAGGTTATCAATCCCGTATTAAAAAATATGACCACAAAGTAGCTCAGCAGATAATAGATAAAAAACAAAAGATAAAACCAGCTACTGTCAAGGAAATTTCCGGGTTGACTATTTGTGACAGTATAAACTGGAATGATAAAAGATAACAGCAGCAG
Organism: Candidatus Woesearchaeota archaeon; assembly: GCA_018303315.1. Classification (GTDB taxonomy): domain Archaea; phylum Nanobdellota; class Nanobdellia; order Woesearchaeales; family JAGVYJ01; genus JAGVYJ01. The sequence continues at coordinate 12,758 of JAGVYJ010000021.1, forward strand.
CAGTGTGGTAATAGAAGATAATATTGGAAACCACATAATTTCTTTATCTTTCTTAAGTACTGAAAAACTTTCTTTCACCAAAAGAAAACTTCTTGACAACGTTCCCATTGCAGCCAGTTGGGGGACAGTAGAATGCTTATAAATCTTTCCGTCTGCTTTATAGGTTCAAAATTGAATTAATTATAGCGGTGTTGAAAAATTCGTTCCGTAAATATTTCTGAGTTTCGTTATTTAAGCTTAATAAGGAGTTCTGCGTATATAACTTATGCAAGCAAAATCCTTATATATGTGTAAATACTTATCTTACTTATATGGTAAACATGACTTTGGCGATTCCCGAAGAGATGCGCCGGGAGATGAAAAGGCATCCTGATGTCAGGTGGAGCCAGGTGGCAAGAGACGCAATAAAGGAGAAACTCGGCAGACTGCAAAGCTGGGAGCAAGTGGAAAAAATAGTGCAGAAAAGCAAACTCACAGAGAAGGACGCAGAGGAGATTGGGAACAGGATAAAGAAAGCGGCAGCAAAAAGACTCGGATTACGATAGTGGCAGACACCAACTGCCTGATATCCGCCATAATTAAAGATTCTGTTGCCAGAAAAATATTGCTGAACAGGAAATATAACTTCATATCTCCGGATGTGTGCATTCTTGAGATTATAGAGCATAAGGAAGAAATTTCTCAAAAATCTTTATTAGAAGGTAATAATTTTGAAAGTGTGTTTAATAGAATTTTAAGTTCTGTAACCATTGTTCCTGTCAACAATTATGATGACAGAATAATTGAGGCATCTTTAATGATAAAAGATCCTGATGATGTCGCTTTTATGGCATTGGCCATTGCGTTGAATGCTGATGGAATATGGAGCAATGACAAAGAGTTTCTGAAGCAGGACAGGGTGAAAGTTTATCCTACAGGGCAACTGATGAATCCCCATTAAGCAGTCTTATTTCCCTTCCGGAAAGTTTCCGGTATCTTCCGGGCTTCAGATTGCCCAATTTAACCGGCCCTATCTGCGTCCTTATAAGTTTCCTGACATAGGTGCCTGCTGCCTTGAACATCCGTTTCACAATCTTGTGCCTGCCTTCATGGATTATGATTTCATACTGGTTCCGTGCCCTGCTCAGCTCCCTGACTTTTGCCGGCCAGGTTTTCCCGTCCTTAAGCCTTACCCCTTTCCTGAGCAATTCCATCTCAGCAGGCATAAGCCTCCTTTCAAGTTCTACCAAATAAGTCTTCTCAACCTCATACCTTGGATGCATTACCTTATTGGCAAAGTCACCGTCATTTGTCATCAGTAGCAGGCCAGAAGCTATCTTGTCAAGCCTCCCGACAGGATATACCTTGATATTGGCCGGGAACAGGTCAACAACCTTTTTCCTCTCAAACCTGTCCTGTACCGTTGTTGTATATCCCACGGGCTTGTTCAGGGCAAAATACAGTTTTTCCTGTACCCTGACCTGCCTGCCTTCTACTGCAAGGACATTCTTGCCCGGATCGGCCTTATCGCCAAGTTTGGCAATTTTGCCATTAACAGTGACTTTGCCTTCCTCGATAAGGGTCTCTGCTTTCCTCCTGGAGGCTACGCCGGCATGGCTGAGTATCTTCTGTATCCTTTGTTCCATGGCCATAAAGAAAGGCTAAAGGTTTTTAAATGCTTCCAGCGTCCTGAACAGGCATGCCCCTGTAGTATAGCCTGGATAGAATGGGAGCTTGCGGAGCTCTAGACCGGGGTTCAAATCCCCGCAGGGGCATAATCCGGTAAACTTTAAATAACCCGGCCTGGATAGTATAGAAGTATGCCATTGAAGATTAAGAGTTTCAGGACTGCCCTTTTTCTGACTATGAGCCTTTCGGTTTTGATTCCTCTGATACTGCTGTCCATAATAACAAGCAGCCTGATTAACGCAAAGATAGACAGCCTTCTTGAGCAGGACCTCCTGAGGTACCACGCAGAGACAGAGGTTATCTACAACAACAAGCTGAACAGCCTGCTTGATGCGGGGATAGTGCTGTCAAAAAACCCACAGTTCGTTGAAAGCATAAGCTCAGGCAAGGCTGATTCTGCCAGGCTGCTGCTTCAGAACCTTCTCGAAATCCAGGGGGTTGACATAGCCACGGTGGCCAACGCTTCAGGCATTGTGATTGTCAGGGCTAACAACGGGAATATAGGGGACAGCCTTGAGCTTAATGGGCTGGTGGAGTATGCGATGATGAGCGGTATTCCTGCTGCTTCCACTGAGATTATCTCCCCTGCCGAACTGGCCAGGGAAAGCGAAGTCCTGGCTGCCAGCGCAAAAATACGCAGGATACCAACATTGTTTTCTGTCCAGGACGGGACTTCCTACCAGGAAAGTGGTATGGTTTTGGTTGCTGTCATACCAATAATGGATGACGAGACGCCAAGGGGCGCTATTGTGCTGGCGAATCTGCTTAACCGGGACTTCGAGATACCGGACAAGGTCAAGGACACTGCCAGTATTGAATCGACCATTTACCAGCATGACGTCGCTATCTCCACCACAGCCAAGACACAGAAAGACAACAGGTATGTGGGCACCTTGCTGGCAGGTGACGTGGTTAAAAGGACGCTTATGGACGGCGATATCTTTCTTGGAAGAGTCTGGAGCGTAAGTGCCTGGGGGAGAGCCTCCTACAAGCCGATACAGAACTTCAGGGGGGAAGTCGTGGGAGCAACTTCTGTCTGGGTTCAGGAGGATGATTTTCGCAGTTCAGCCTTCTTTTTCCGCCAAAGGGAGATTTCCCAGATAATAATTATAATCACAGCCTTCATGGCCTCAGCCATTCTTGTCAGTTCCCTTATTCTGGCGAGAGGGCTTAGCAAGCCCATTCGTGAATTCATAAAATCCGCTGAAGAGCTCGGGAAAGGGAATCTTTACCAGGGGGTTAAAGTCGATTCATACGAAGAGATAAACACGCTTGCGAAGATTTACAACATGAAGATAAGGGACCTCAGAAAGCTGATGAAGCAGGAATCCCCGCCGAAAAAACCGAAATGAAAGAACATGGGAAAGACCACTAACCGGTTAATAGCATTGATATTGATGGTTGTTCTGGCAGGCTGCTCTGCATTCAATCTCAATGGCGGCCAGAAGGGGGACGATTACCAGGCCTTTGTCAGATTGCAGGAAAACCTTGTTGACAGGGAAGAGACTGAAGGTCTGCTTATCCAGCGGAACATCATGCTGGAGGAAGAGGTCAGCAAGCTTGAAAATGACCTGAACAGCCTTGTCAGGGACATCGAGGAGAGGAATCTCAAGGAGACTTTCATAGAAGAGAAAATTGCCGGTACTGAGCTTCCAAATCCGGGAGACCGTATTTCCGACAGGCAGATAAGGGTCTGGAATAACAGGGTGGTGATTGATGTTAATGACCTGTACTGGCTGGACATGCTTGAGAG
>JAGVYJ010000022.1 GCA_018303315.1 Candidatus Woesearchaeota archaeon
TCTGAATTACATCTTCATTGAATTTGGTAATCGTACCTTCATACAATCTCATTTTTTGAACTCTGTGTATTTTTTATTAGAACCTTTTGATTTTTCTATTGGATATTTTTGCTCGTTTTTCTTGAGCTTTTTGTTCAGTTCTGTGGTTAAGTCAATATTGTATCTTTCTGATAATCTGATCACAAAATAGAAAATATCAGCCATCTCCTCAGATAGCTCCTGCTTTTTTGACTCATCCTTGAACAGTTCATCAACCTGTTTTTCAGATTTAAACCTGAAATGCTCCAGTAGCTCGGAAGCCTCTGTCACTATTCCTATTGCCAACTCCTTAGCATTATGATACTGATCCCAGTCCCTTTCGATACTGATCCCAGTCCCTTTCTTCGCAGAATTTCTTTATCTTCTGCTTAAGCTCATTGATATTTGTTTTGTCATCCATAAGGCAGATAAATAATAACGTTTATTTATAAATGATGCTTTTTTACCATATGATATGACCCCTCAAATATTTTTCTTAAAAAGGAGAGGTTAACACGTAGAAACCAGAAAAGTTTATATACAGGTTGTTGTATCTATTGATATAACATGAGAGAATCAATAATGATGAAGAGAGAGGATATTCTGCGGTATCCCAGGCTTGATACTGTGCTTATGGTGGAGGATTTTATAAAAGAACATGATGGTGATTTTAAGAAGAGAAAGCTATGGGAATCACTTCCTAAAAAAATGATGTACCAGACATTCTGTGTAGTCATAGACTATTTGATTTATTCAAGAAAAGTCTCAATAGATTCAGAAGGAAAGATAGGCTGGATTTATTATCCTGAAATTGCCAGAAAATATTATGAAAGAACGGATTTGGGAAGAAGAAAATGAAACTTCCATCAACAATAAGATTTTTTGATGAGGATATAAAGAAAGCCTTTTACAAATTGGAGAATGGAGACTATTCTGAAAAAGAATTATTTCGTTTGATGAATCAGGCAATCAACAATATTGAGAAAAATGCTTTTTGCGGAATTCAATTGCCAAAAAGATTGATTCCCCCAGCATACTCAAAGAAAAACATCAAAAATCTCTGGAAGTATGATTTACCAAGAGGCTGGAGGTTGATGTACTCTGTTGTAAACGAAGAATTGGTTGTCGTGAGCATTGTTCTTGAATGGTTCGACCATAAAGAATATGAAAGAAGGTTTAAGTATTGAAAACATTATGCCCAAAAAACCCATTAGACAAATCAAGCGCCTCTACCGCTCAAGAAAGGAAAGAATGCTCGGCGGTGTGTGTGGGGGCCTGGCTGAGTACTTTGAGGTAGACCCAGCTATTGTCAGGCTTATATGGATACTATTGATATTCTTCAGCATGGGAGGAGCAATCCTTGCCTACTTGATAGCATGGGTGATAATACCGGAAAGGCCAGTGAGGTGAAATTGCAGGACTTATCCTCACGTTACGAGGCTGGCAGGCTCAAAATATTACCGGTTAGGTGCTGGAGATTATCGCTTATTATTGGACGTAATTGAAAATAAGTTAATTATTCTTGTTGTGGAAACTGGACATCGTAAGAATATATGGTCAAAGTTGAGGAATCTCCTATTCTATCAGATCGCCTTTCCATATCTCAGAAGATTCATCGCGGTTGAAAACCCTGAACAATGATAAAAAACCTATGTAATGTAGCGGCCATGCAAGAAACATTGTAACTGGAAGTCCGATGAAGGTTATTTCAGGTAAGGGCCAATTCATATACAGCCATACCTTCGGTATAAGATTCTGGGATTCCATCATTATTGCAAGAACAAATGAGCCCAGTAATATTGAAATTAACGGGGTCGGGTAATGGTGTATTATGTCTTTAATAAGGGAAGTCTTATGCTCTCTGTACTCAAAGTATTCCAGAATAAACCATGTGCTGAGAAACAGCAACATGATTAACTCAAAAGGCAGAACATAGTTTGAGGTCTGGTAATTTAAATCTCTGACTTCGCCGAGCCTTAGAGTCTGTCCGGAATAGTCCTGGATAAACAAAGTTGCTGCTATCACCAGAAGCAGCGTACCTAACATGCCTAACCCAGGAAAAAAAACTTTCTCCCAGTTGAAAGTTGTCTTCACATAGGTTTTTCCTTTGTGCAAATAGTCGAATATTGCCTTTGTCGCCAGGCAGCTTTCAGTTATCACAAGCCAGTACGTTGCAAAGCAGGGTATGGAAAACAAGAGCATGCCCGAAAAATCCCAGCCAGGATATATCCACAGCTTCCCCAGCCAGTCAACGACCAATTCAACAATGAACCCTCCAATAACTGACACCGCCAGAAAGGAGACCAGATTGTTCCTGCTTTTCGTTATTTCCCTTACAAGGGACTTCTTAGAGAGTTTTAGCGTAATCGCCTCAGAAATCATGATTATGCCTGCAAGAAACAAAACAAAAAAAATGAAGCGGGAATAAAAACCCCAGCCAGCAACTTCTTCAGGAAAGAATATAGGGCTGTAGGAAAGAACCACCAATAGAATTCCAGTATAAAACCATTTATTCATATCGACATTTACAGAAAACTGTTTTATAAAGTTACTCATTTTCTGAATTCGCATACACTATGACAGCACCGCATGCAGAGCCACCGGATTTAGCCGGCCTGTGGGAAGCTTCTGCTGAGGTGGCCACAAACTAACCTAAATGTAGTCACCCTAAACAAAAACATTTAAATATGTAGTCACCTATTATGCTATTATGCATATAGAAAAGCGAAAGTCCGGAAAGAGAACCAAGTACTACCTTGCGCATTCATACAGGGAAGGCGCTAAAGTTCACAAGTTCAGGAAGTATCTGGGGCAGGATTTAACAAAGGACAAGCTCAATGAAAGAAAACAAATCGCAGAAAAGCTCATATTGGAGGAAATCCATAAGTACAACATCATAAAAGACCCCTTGCAGTTTGAGCTATCAAAAGAGGAAATAGAGCAAATCAGGGCTTTGGAGAAAAGTATCCCCCTGAAAATAGCTCACCTCTCAGAACGTGATTGGAAGGTATTCTCCGAAATCTTCACCTACAACACAAACGCAATAGAAGGGAGCAAATTAAACCAAAAAGAAGTCAATGACCTGTTGGAAAAAGGCAAATGGCCTGACAAGTCAAAAGAGGATATCGCAGAGGCGTATGGTGCTGATGAGGCGATACGATATATAAGGGCAACAAAAGAGCATATGTCAGTACCTCTCATCAGGCAAATACACAAGATTGTCTTCAAGAACTCAAAACCGTTCGCAGGAAAATTGAGGAAGAAAGGAGAAGAAGTTGTTGTTATGGACAGCAGGGGCAATGTAGTCCATGAAGGAGCCTCTCAGGGAAGGATAAGCCACTTGCTAAAAAAGCTGACTGAATGGTACGATGATAACAAATCTAAATATCCGGCATTAGTTCTCGGTGCAGTAGCCCACAACCAGTTTGAGAACATACACCCGTTCAGAGATGGAAACGGCAGGGTTGGGAGAATACTCTTAAACAACATACTCATTAAGCACGGTTTGCCTCCGATAAACATAGACATCAAGAATAGGGCAGAATATTATGCCACGCTGAAGGCATATGAATCCAGCAAAGACTTAAAGCCTGCAATAGAACTATACATGAAAGAATATAAAAGCCTAAAAAAAGAATTGGGTGACTACAAAAACACGAAGAAATCGTAGATTTCCTGTGTCCCGCTTGCTGGAAAATATTATAAAAGAAAGGATTTATGAGACTGCCATCAACAATAAGATTTTTTGAATATCGGAAATAAAAATGAGATTCGGCGACGTCTTTGATACCCTGGCTGGCGGCGAGCCTAAAACGCTTGAGCAAATCACAGCCGAGGTAAGCGGGAAAACTGGCAATCCAGAATCAGAGGCAGTCGTCAAGGCCATACTCACAGCCTATGTAAATGGATTGGGTTTCATTGAACTGCGTCTGGGAACAGATTCTCCTGACACATACATTCTGACTGATGCAGGAAGGGAAAGAATTGAATATAATGAGAGGATTGCCAAATACAGAATGGGCCACAAGTGAGTTCCTGCTTGCCAGCCCTTAAAACCCTCTGCCTCATTTTTTTGAGTTTGAGAAATGCATTTCAAACCTTCTTCTGAGTTCAGGAATCACTTTTCTGGCAAAGCCGATGATTTCCCCTGTTTCCTCAGCAGCCACCTTTTTTCCCCTGTAATTAATGTCATTTCTTATCTCCCTGTAACGGTCAGCTTTCAGCACTTCTCCCTCCTGAAGAAGTTTCCTCTCAAGCGCAAACGAAAACACAGCTTCGTGCGAATATGGCTTGTAGCCTTCCAGTGCTAAAAATGACTGCAACGCTTCGCGAATCACTTCATAAGCGTCCTCAAATCTGAAGGAGGCATTTTTCTCACTCAACGGCAACTTCCCCACATCCTTAAGTCTTTCCTCTGCCTGGGCAAATAAAGACCTCGCTTCAGCAGGATTCGGGCTTCCCTTAATTATTTTCCCTTCCTTTACAAAATCAGATATTTTTCTCATCTTACTTCCAAAAACCCATGCAAAACAATGCCGTTGGCAAGGCTATTCCAGAATTCTTTTTCAATCTTTTCCTTTTGAAGCTCATGGATATTTATCTTCCTTCGCAGTATTTTCGCAAATGCTGAAACATCAGCCACAATGGTTTTTCTTGTCAGTACAGCTAGGTCTATGTCGCTGCCTTCGGTGTCCTCTCCTCTTGAATAGGAGCCGAATAGCACAATAGCTTCAGGCCGCTGATACTCTTCAACCAGCTTTTCCATCAGCCCGGATTTTGCAAGGGCGAGCAGGTTGTAGCTCCTTTTGACTGCCAGAAACATGCTATGTTCTCTATTTGCTGAGACTAGTACGAGCCCATGCTCCGTCTTCCTTATCAGAAGATTTTCTTTTGCCAGCTCTGAAACTACCTTTCTTACCCAGGGAAAAGATACCTTAACCTTCCTAGATAATTCCCGTAAATGGAATTCACTGGTAGGGTTAATCAGGAAATGTTCCAGCACTTTGTCTTTCTTATTAGTAACTAAACTTTCCATTTGATAACTATAGTTATCAACTGATATTTAAAGTTTACTATTAGCAAGGTTTCAGAACATATTTCCCAGCTATATTTAAAAAACAAACAGTGTTTCCAAGGCAAATGCTTACCGCAGTCCCGGAATATGCAGGAACGAATGAGTCCCTTGATGCCATAGTGCTTGGCCTGGGTGTTGGTCCAGGGGACACAGTGCTGGCTGTTGCCGGCTCAGGAGACCAGGCATTTGCCATGCTGGCAGCCGGGGCGAGGGTTACTGCTGTTGATTCGAGATCAGCTCAAATCAAGTACGTGCTTCATCGCGTTAACTGCTTAAGAAAAGGAGATGTTCCGGGATTTTTGGGGCAGTCTTTAGGAACCTCTACAGGTACAATCTCCGGCCCTTACTTTCAGGCACATGGCAGAATAGAATTGGTCCGCCAGAACCTGGCCAATCTGAAAGTTCTTCCCAATATAGATATTGCCGATGCGGCCAGGGGAGAAGTTTTCACAAAAATCTACACTTCGAATATTTACGACTACACTGAGAGATATAGCATGAGGCGTTCTCTGGAAATACTAGCTGCATCTTTGGCACCTGGAGGTCTATTGTATACAGCAATTGAAGCTATGGCAAGTCGGCAGCTTGGAGAAGACTATATGGCCAGTATGGGCCTGCAGTTCGACGCACCATCAACAGCTATTGCCCAGCAGCACGAAGAGCTAATGTGGAATCCAGTAGTTTACAGGAAAATGCCTAGCCCTGCAGTCTCGCCTTGATAAGTTTAAGCCGGGTGAAGTTTTCCCGTTCCATCTCCTCCAGCCTGAATGAAATTAAATTCTTCATCTTCTCCAGGGAGGGAATCACCTCGAATTCCAGGGCATTCACTCTTCTTTTTGTCTTCTCTATCTCGGCAAGCAATTTCCTGAGAGTAATCTCAATCTCCGCCACTGCAATGATTTCCTCCACGAGCTTCTCATAGGCATCCGCTGCCTCGTCGATGGCAACAGGCTCGTAAAGCGAATACCCCCGCTCGAAGAACTTCTTGCGGACGCTTTCGCCCTTTATCCTGGGAACGCGCACCCCGACGATGTTCTTCTGCGTGACCTCTATGGCAGGCACCTTCCCCACGGCAAAGCTTGCTGCCTTTATTGCAAGGTCTGACTGCAGTATCCTGGCCATGTTCAGCTTGTGCTGTGCCCTGGAATAGCTCTCATGCAGCGTGGCAGCCTTCTCCTTGCTTTCCTTAAGTATCTCAAAGAACTCAAGAATCAGGCCATCCCTTTTCTTCTTCAGAAGATTATACCCTGCCTTGACAAGCTTAATCCTGTTCTTGAGCTTGATAAGCTCGCTTCTTGTTGGCTTGATTTCCTCTGCCATGGTTATTTGTGAGGCTTGGGCACTTCAGCCTCCTTTGTCTTCCGGCTCTTCTTTTGACTGGTGCCCTCTCCCGATTTGCCAGCTTTTTGCCCGGTTTCCTTTTGTGGTTTGTCTTGTAAATGTTCTGTTGCTGCAGGCTTCTCGCTAACCTTTGGCGCCTTGAGGACAGCATCCTGTTTGCCAAGGTATTTGTCCTTGAATTCCTGGCTCAGCCTGGTAAGGGTAGAAGCAGGCATGGAAGCCAATAGTTCCCAGGAAATCAGAAGAGTGTCTTCGATAGACCTCTCCTCCTTCACCCCCTGTGTGACGAACTTCTTTTCAAACTCCTCGGCGAACTTCAGCAGCTTCCTGTCACGCGAACTTAAAGCTTCCTCCCCAAGAATGGCAACCAGGCCGCGCAAATCACGGCCCTCAGCATAATTTGCATACAGCTGGTCGGAAACCTGCTTGTGGTCCTCGCGTGTCTTTCCCTTGCCGATTCCCAGGTTCATCAGCCTGGACAGGCTCGGCAGTATGTCAATAGGCGGATACAGTCCCTTCCTGTGCAGCTCCCTGCTCAGCACAATCTGCCCCTCAGTGATATAGCCTGTCAGGTCAGGGATAGGGTGGGTAATGTCATCCCCGACCATAGTCAGAATAGGCAATTGCGTAACAGAGCCTTTCTTTCCCTTAATCATGCCGGCCCTCTCATATATCGTCGCCAGGTCAGTGTACATATAGCCTGGATAACCCCTCCTGCCCGGAATCTCCTGCCGGGCAGCGCCAATCTGGCGCAAACTTTCGCAATAGTTGGTCATGTCGGTAAGGATGACAAGCACGTGCATGTCTTTTTCAAAAGCCAGGTACTCAGCAGCAGTCAACGCCATCTTCGGCGTGATAAGCCTTTCAACAGCAGGGTCGTCAGCCAGGTTAAGGAAAACAATGCTTCTCTCGATAGCCCCTGTCTCCTGGAAGCTGCGAATAAAGTGGGAAGCCTCCTCATTGGTTATGCCCATTGCTGCAAACACAACTACAAAGCCGGACTTCTCCCCGATGACCTTTGCCTGCCTTGCAATCTGCAGCGCAATCTTGTTGTGCGGCAATCCAGCGCAGGAAAAAATTGGCAACTTCTGCCCTCTGACAAGGGTGTTAGTGCAGTCAATCGTGCTAACCCCAGTCTGGATGAAATTGGCAGGGCTGTCTCGTGCATATGGGTTGATGGCATTCCCCAAAATGTCGAGCTTCTTCTCCGGAATAATCTCAGGGCCATTGTCAACAGGCTTGCCTGCGCCGCTGAGTATCCTGCCAAGCATATCTTCAGAGACGCTGAGCTTTATGGTCTCGGAAAGGAACTTAACATAGGTATTCTTGTCAATCCCTGCAGTGTCCTCGAATATCTGCACCACAACAATGTCTTCAGAAGTGTCCAGCACCTGGCCCGACTTCACCTTGCCTGAGGGCAGCTTAATCTGCACCAGGTCGCCGTATGCAATGTCGTCAGTCTTCTCCACAAACACCAATGGGCCTGCAACCCTGGTTATGGTTTTGTACTCTTTCATGCTGTTGCCTCCTTTACTGAGTTGAAGGCAGTGTCAATGGCCTCGTCGATGTCTTCCCTCGCCTTCTTCAGGATTTTCCCGTAATCCTTCTCGAACTTCACAGTGGCTATCATGTTCTTTGCCTCGATGTCAAGCAATTTCCCCAAAGGCACCCCGTTGTCCAGGGCCTTGCCTGCCTGGTGGTAGTAATGAAGAATTGTTTCCATCATCATGCTCATCTTCCGCAAATCGCAGAACGTATCAACCTCATGGAAGGCATTCTGCTGCAAAAAGAACTCCCTTATCATCCTGGTAACCTCAAGTATGAGCTGCTGCCTCGCAGGCAGGGCATCGCTGCCGACAAGCTGCACAATCTCATTGAGCTTGTCCTCTTCCTGCAGTAATGCCTGCATCTCCATCACATTCCTCACCCATGATTCGCTTGCATTTTCCTGGAACCAGGATGCAAGTGTGTCCAGGTACAGCGAATATGAAGTGAGCCAGTTTATCGCCGGGAAGTGCCTCCTCTGGGCAAGCTTGGCATCCAAAGCCCAGAAGGTCTTGGTAACCCTCAGCGTACCCTGCGTGACAGGCTCTGAGAAGTCTCCGCCAGGTGGGGAAACAGCGCCGATGACAGTCACGCTTCCCTGCCCTTCCCCGGATAAGGGCACAACAGGCGCAGCCCTCTCGTAAAACTCAGCGAGCTTAGTGGACAGATAGGCAGGATAGCCCTCCTCGCCTGGCATCTCCTCAAGCCTGGAAGAAATCTCCCTCATAGCCTCAGCCCACCTCGAAGTGGAATCAGCCATAAGGGCAACGTCATATCCCTGGTCCCTGTAATATTCAGCAATAGTTATCCCCGTATAAATTGAGGCTTCCCTGGCAGCCACTGGCATGTTGCTTGTGTTTGCAATCAGCACAGTCCTGTTCATCAGTGGCCTGCCTGACTTGGGGTCGACAAGCTCTGGGAACTCTGTCAACACCTCGGTCATCTCGTTGCCACGCTCGCCGCAGCCCACATAGACGATGATGTCAGCATCGCACCACTTGGCTAACTGCTGCTGGGACACTGTTTTGCCGGCCCCAAACGGTCCCGGGATGGCGGCAGCCCCGCCTTTCGCAACAGGGAAGAATGCATCGAAAACCCTTTGCCCTGTAAGCAGGGGCGTTACCGGCGCCAGCTTCTTCTGCACAGGCCTTGCAAACCTCACAGGCCATTTCTGCTTGAGCCTTACCTCATGGCTTCCCACCTTCCCGATGACGTCATTAACAGTGTACTCGCCTGATTTCAGGCCTGAAAGCTTTCCCTCAGCATCGGGAGGCACGAGAATCTTCTGCTTTATCCCTTCCTGCTCCTCCACCTCGCCCAATATCTGGCCGGGCTTCATATCGTCCCCGTTCTTTGCAATAGCCTTGAAATCCCATTTCCTCTTCTCGTCGAGCGCTGATGCAGTTGCCCCTCTCGCAATGAAATCTCCTGTCTTGTCCCTCAAGACAGGCAATGGCCTTTGTATGCCGTCATAAATGTTGCCGAGAAGCCCCGGTCCCAGCTCGACAGCCAGTGGCTCCCCTGTCGTTTCCACAGGGTCTTTTGGCTTAAGCCCGGTCGTGTCCTCGTAAACCTGAATAATGAAATTCTCTCTATCAATCTGGATGACCTCTCCGATAAGCTTCTCCTTTCCAACCCTTACCACATCGTACATCTTCGCATCAATGTTCCTTGCCACCACAACCGGCCCTGCTATCCTGTAAAGATAACCCGTACTCATGCTGTTTCACCTTTCATTAAGTCCACGCCCACGGCCTTGATTATCTGCTTCCTAAGGCTTTCCTGCCCTGCCCCTGCTGCAGAAAGAACAACAAGCACAGGATCTATGGAATTTTCCAGCTCAGGCCTGAAGTCCTCAGGAACCCTGCTGAAAGAAGCCTCGTCCATTACCACTATGCCTAGCTCCCTGTCCTGCATTATGCTCCTTGCCTGGCTCAGCACATTGCCCTCAGCCAGGTGCACATCACGTATCCCTGCAAGCCTGAACCCAACTGCAAATTCCTCAGTGCCAAGCACTGCTATCCTTTTCATGCAATGACCTCCCTTTCAATGAATTCCTGCGGAATGCGAAGGCTCTTTGCCTTGACGATAAGCCTGATGTTCTTAACCTCTATGTGCTTTGCAAACATGTATCCAAGCAGTACCTCAATGCTCAGCGGATTCTGGTGCGTCAGGAGGATTGTCCTTTCCAGCAGCCTTCTGTTCAGGGCTGACTCAAGCACGGCAAGGCTTCCTGTCTTCCTGAATTCCTCGTAACCTTCCTGCGCTGCCTCACTGA
>JAGVYJ010000015.1 GCA_018303315.1 Candidatus Woesearchaeota archaeon
CATGGCTGGCTGGATGCAGGCGCAAGGCTTGGCATATTTGATGTGGACAGGGATTCTAGGCTGTTTACAGTGGGATGATAAGAGTATATAAATATACATTTTTGTATATTATTTAAAAAACATTATTAAATATAAGAACAAGAGCAAAGCAAAATGCCAAGAATAGCGGTAGTGGAGAAGGACAAGTGCCATCCTGACCAGTGCGGGGGCCAGCCATGCATGCGGTTCTGCCCTGTGAACAGGGGCGGGGAAGAATGCATAACCCTGCCTGCAGGCGGGAAGATTGTGATAGATGAGGAATTGTGCACAGGCTGCGGGATATGCCCCAAGAAATGCCCTTTCGGAGCCATCCATATCATAAACCTGCCTGAAGAGCTCAACCAAGAGCCTGTGCACAGGTTCGGCCAGAATGAGTTCAGGCTGTACAACCTGCCAACGCCTGTCTTCGGCAAAGTGGTTGGCATCATAGGCAGGAACGGCATCGGCAAAAGCACTGCCATAAAGATACTTGCCGGGGTCATCAAGCCCAATTTCGGCGACTGGAAGAGGAAGGACAGCTCAATTGACGAGCTTATTGAATTCTTCAGGGGACGGGAGGCCCAGAAGTATTTCGAGAAAGTCAGGGACAGGGAAATAAAAATAGCCTACAAGCCGCAGAACATCGACAGGATACCCAAAAACGCCAGGGGAAAGGTTGGTGAACTGCTGAAGAAAGTGGACGAAACAGGCAAATTCGAAGAGATTGCTGAGATGCTGGATATAAAGAATATCCTTGACAATGACATAGAAAAGCTCTCAGGCGGGGAACTGCAGAGGGTTGCAATCGCAGCCACGGTGCTGAAAAAGGCCAATGTCTACATCTTTGACGAGCCCACAAGCTATCTTGACATAAAGCAGCGAATAAGGGTCAGCAGGTTCATCAGGAATTTGGCAAATGAGAGCACAGCGGTGCTGGTGGTGGAGCACGACCTGATAATACTTGACTACCTGACAGACATCGTTCACCTTATGTACGGCAAAGAAGTCTGCTATGGCATCACCAGCCAGCCGAAGCCGACAAGGGTAGGCATAAATGTCTACCTGGAAGGCTTTTTGCACGAGGAAAACGTCAGGTTCAGGCCAAACCAGATAACATTCTCCAGGAGAGCTCCGGTAAGGCTGATGGATGCAGAGGCAGTTGTGAGCTGGGATAAGATAAGCAAGACACTTGGAAAATTCAGCCTGGAAGCAGCTGAGGGCAGCCTGAAAAGGAAGAGCGTTGTAGGCATCCTTGGGGAGAACGGCATCGGAAAAAGCACGTTCCTGAGGATTCTTGCAGGAGAGGAAAAAGGCGATGAAGGAAGCGTTGGCAAAGGCATCCAGATTGCCTATAAGCCCCAGTACATTTACACAGATTCAGGCGAGCTGGTTGCAGGCTTCCTGGGAGACGCCCTGGAAAAATATGACTCCCAGCTTATCAAGCCGCTGGAGCTCAGGATGCTGCTCACAAAAAAACTAAACGAGCTTTCCGGCGGGGAACTGCAGAGGGTTATGATTGCAAAAACACTGAGCCAGGATGCAAAGCTTTACCTCCTGGATGAGCCGTCAGCATACCTTGACATTGAGCAGAGGCTGGTCACCAGCAAGCTTATCCGGGACTTCATGGAGCAGAGCGGAAAGGCCTGCCTTATCGTGGACCATGACTTGCTGCTCATCGACTATCTGAGCGACCAACTGATGATTTTCTTAGGCCAGCCTGCAATAAAAGGCCGGGTTACAGGGCCGTTTGAGATGGAAAAGGGGATGAACCTGTTCCTTCAGGGGCTTGACATAACATTAAGAAGGGATGCTGACAGCAATAGGCCAAGGATAAACAAGCCTGAATCCCAGAAGGACAGGGAGCAGAAATCCGGCGGAAAGCTGTATTACACATGAAAACCAGAATCATTTTGGATACGAACTTCCTGCTGATTCCAGGCAGCCTCAAGGTGGATATATTCTCAGAAATTGACAGGATTTGCGATTTCAGCTATGAGCTTCATGTCCTGAAAGAGTCAGAAGACGAGCTGGAAAGGATTATGAGCAGGCAGAAAGGAAAGCACAGGGAGGCAGCCAGGCTGGCAAAGCAGCTCATCAAGGCAAAACATTTAAAAACCCTCGCTTTAAACCAGAAAGCTGGCCCTTCTAAAGGAGCAGACCAGCTGCTGCTTGAGAGTGCAGCCCGGGATACCATTATAGCTACGCAGGACAAGGCTCTCAGGCAAAGCATATTGAGGAAGGGGTTCAGGGTTATTATGCTCAGGCAAAAGAAATATCTTCAATTGGTGAAATAATGTTTTACAAGGTCAAGGTCAAGGATCATGTGAGAGTACCGCCAAACCTCTTTGGCGAGAAGCTCCCGGATGCCGTGCTGAAGATGATTAAGAAGCACTACAATGGATACATCTCACAGGAATTGGGCATTGTCATTGATGTGGCAAAGGTTGATGAAATCAAGGAAGGCGTTATAATTCCGGGAGACGGGGCTGCTTTCTATGAATCAGTTTTTGAGCTTCTGACATTCAAGCCTGAAATGCAGGAGGTTATCAGCGGCACAATCAAGGACATCGCGGATTTCGGCGCCTTCATAAACATAGGCCCGATAGACGGGATGATTCACATCTCCCAGACGATGGATGACTTCGTTTCCTTCTCCAAGGACAAGGCGCTGCTCGGAAAGGAGAGCAGGCACACGCTGAAAGTCGGGGACAAGGTCAATGCAAGGATAATAGCTGTAAGCTTCAAGGATCCCACCAACCCGAAAATCGGGATGACCATGAGGCAGCAGGGACTTGGAAAGCCGGAATGGTCAATTGAGGAAGATGAAGGCAAAGGAAAGAAGAAGGCAGAGGCGTAAATGAAAAAGGTATGCAAGAACTGCAAGCTGTTTGTTGACGGTGTTACATGCCCAACCTGCAAGGGCAACCAGTTCTCAACAGTATGGCAGGGAAGGATAAGCGTTATTGACGCAGACAAATCAGTGCTGGCTGAGAAACTGGAGATGAAGCAAAAGGGCGAATATGCCCTGAAGTACAGGTAAGAATGGAACTTGACATTTCTGAGAAAAAAGAGAATCCCCTGCTTGGAAGAAGCGAGATAAAAGGGCTGGTTAAAGGCGTCGGGACGACTCCCGGCAGGCTTGAACTGAGGAAAGCCCTGGCGCAGAACCTGAAGATGAAGGAGGAGCTGGTTATAATAAGGAGCATAATGAACAGGTTCGGCTCCCATGAAGTGAGCTTTGAAGCTAATTTGTATAATACAGAAAATGACGTCAGGAACGAAGGGCAGGTAAATCTCAGGCGAAACCAGAAGCAGGCTAAGCAGGAAGCCGGCAAGGAACAAAAGCCTGCAGCTGAAAAACCGGCAGAAAAAGCTGATGAATAATGGCAAAAGAAAAAGCCCAAAAGACGGAAAAGAAAGGGAAAGGAGAAAAGAAGGGTAAGCCAGCCTACAGAGTCAGCAAAATCTATGAGGTCAGCGGCGACAGCCTGAAGAGGAAAAACCAGTACTGCCCGAAATGCGGGCCAGGCACTTTCCTTGCCAACCATTCCAACAGGAGTTCCTGCGGCAAATGCGGCTATGCCGAGATGAAGAAAGCCTAATACTTCTCCTTGTAACGGCCGCGCTGCTCAACTTTCCTGAGCCTTTCGATAACATTCCCCGAATCAGGATTCATTTCCCTGTAGTTTGCCAGGACCATCTGGAAGCACTTTTCTGCTATCCTGAAATGCCTGCTGTCCAGCGCTTCCTTCAGCACATGCAGGTCGACAGCCTTGTCCTCATCCCTGTGTGACTGGAAGCCAAGCCCGAAATCAACAAAATACAGCTTGCCATTGCTGACAATCATGTTTGAGGTGGTGAGGTCGCCGTGGATTATGTTCATTGAGTGAATTCTGCCGACGAATGAGCCGATCTGCTTTGCATATCTGAAGTAATTCTTGGCATTCAGGACTTCCTTGAGCTGCCGCCCGGAAATTGTCTGAAATTCAATAACAGCCCTCAGCTCATCAACCTTAAGCACGGCAGGCACCGGAAGAGCTGCATCATGCAATTTCTCCACAAGCCTTGCTTCCTGCCTTGTCCTGTGAAGCCTGAGCTTGTTATCAATTGCTTCAGCCCTGTATGATTTAGGCAGCCTTATTTTTATAATTCCGGCTTTATCCTGGTACAACGATGCTTCAGCACCGCGATAAATGAGCTTCATGACTTGCTGTTGAAGCTGCATATTTATTAATTTTCTCCCAATTTTTCGTCACATCAAATCATCAAATGAACTTTAAAACTTGATATTTAAATACCTCACACATTTTTCATTCTATAAACTCTAAGCCACCGGCATCGGTGATTTTCCTGTAAAAGCAGGAAATCCTTGGCCTGCCTGCACTATTCCTGGTGTGGCATGCACCTCCCCCAATCCTCTCAACCCTGTAAATCAATGCATCCTGGTCACAATCCACATAGAGACCACAAGCTGCACCATCAACCCTTAGCCGGTTTCCGGAAATCCCTCCCTTGGTCCATAGCTGATTTCTGGAAGTGCTCCAGAAAGTTGCATCTCCAGACTTTAAAGTTTCTTCCAAGGCAGCCCTGTTTGCATAAGCGAGCATCAGAACCTGCCCTGAGGAAGCATCCTGCACTATAACTGGCACTATTCCGCCTCTTTTTTCAAACTGAACGGCTAATTCCAGCCCTTCTTCCAGTTGTGTTTTATCCATAGTCAATGTTCTTCTATAGTATCCCCTCCTATGCGTACCTGTATCATCTTTTACCTCTGCTTAGACTGTATTTTATAGCAGCTTCGGCAAGAATTTCCACTGTATCAAAAACCTCAACATCCACATCTTCCTGTTTTAATAAGATTGGAATATCTGTGCAGCCCAGAATTATTGCCTGAGCACCAGCACGTTTTAAGTTTTTTATAATTGTTTTCAATTTTTCTTTATCACTCTCCAATTTTTTCCCGGATAGTATATTCAGGATTACCTTCGTCACTTCATCCTGATTCTCAGGGACTACCAATGATATGCCGTAGTCATCAAAATCCGAATCGTAATTCTTGTAATCAATTGTTGTTTGAGTCGCAAGTAACCCTGCCTTTGTATACTTTTGGGACTTGACCTTTTTTGCTGTTTCCTCTACAATGCTCAAAAAAGGGATTGAAATTTCTTTTTTCATTCCCCTGTAGAAGTAGTGAGCAGTGTTGCATGGCATTACGATGAAATCCGCGCCAATTGATTCCAATTTCTTAACCCCGCCAACTAACATACGTAACACCTTATCTGGGCTTTTCAGCCCTTCGACAACATCTGGAATCGGAAGATTATATATGAAAATCTCCGGATAATCCCCGTCATATCTGGCCCCGTACTGATTCTGGCATTGACGTATGAGGGCCTGGTAAAATATTGCAGTTGACTCCGGACCCATTCCTCCGAGAACGCCTATGATTTTCATTTTCCTCTCCCTCGTTTATTTCCGGCACTGCTCAATAACGGAAATCTATCAATAGCTTCCGCGCCAAGTTTTCTCAAAGCGTACTGTACATCCACCAACGGCAGTTCAGGATTTCGGGTGTCTAGCTGAATTGTAAATTCCCAAAACTCATCTCCTTTCACTATACTTGGTTCAGAAGCAAATAATCTCTGTTGCCTGAGATACTTGTATACAGCGGATACCTGACCTGCAGGTACATTAAATACAAGCATCTCAATACCTTCAGCAGCCAGAACTCCCTGTAAAGCCATTTTTACAGTCTCAATCTTTTCTGATTTCCATTGATTATTTGTTTTATACCGAGCTGCTGCGGCGTACAGCGATGCTTCTGACCTCATTACTTCTTCAAGAGCAAACAGACCTTGGTCACCAAGGCTTGCTCCTGATTGTGTTGTTTCCACTATAAGATCAACCGAGCCTCTTTGAAACATGGCTTCGGTTTTGCCCTCTGTTCTTGCTATCACACTGCAGGACATGCGATTTCTTTCAGTCAAGTAATCTGTAATAGTTACCCCTCCGAAGACGGCGGTGAGCCCTGCTTCGCTGATTTTATCAAGCAAAAATCGCTGCGCAATAGCAGGATACTCGGATGCCATTATCACTGAGCAAACGCCAGCTGCTGCCCGTTGCTGTAAATAAGCTGCCATAGACCTGTACTTATCTTCTGGAGCTGCTGCAACAAGTCTTGTTTTCCCTTTATTTAGCCCAAGAATCTTTCTAACAGTGCTATTGCCTGATTGCAAATTATTTTCCGTGGCTATGTCATCACCAGCTATACAAACATCCAGGTCGCCTCTTGCAACTTCCTCTATCAAGAACCTTGGCCGACCGTCTCTGGGTTCGAGCCAGGGAACATAAGGGAACTCTGTTGGTTTGCTAGTGCCGTAATTTCTAGTCTCCAGCCCGGCCCTGGCTAATAGCTCTGCTAAGTTTTGACCTCGGTTAGGATTTGCCAGCGATCCATCCGGCATGCCAATAGTTAATTTTTTCATTTTGAATACCTCTGATATAGTTTTATTCAGTTGGAAAATTGCTCAAAGAACTCAGAAATTATGCTTATCAGAGGTTGCTTTAGCTAAATTTAATCGGCTATCATTATAGAAAAGAATAGAGCTACAACTACCTAACGTGAAGACTACCAGCGCCTGACAGCGCCTTTGCCCCGATAGGTAATTGTTTTATCATTGCAGATAGTGAGGCATAGCTTGTATATAAATCTTATGGTTGTCACCACTCACATGTTGTAAAAATACAAAAAGCTTTAAAAGCAAAACTCACCTTCTGAACTGGATGCTTGAGCAAACAGTTCAGGAAGCTGAATTCGAGGGTATTCTGGGCAGACAGTATGCTGAGAAGTTAGGTTCGGAGAGGGCTGGGCTGTATTTGAGATTAAGACGATTAATCAGGCCAACGACAGTTGAAATATATGAAGGGCCTGTGCCTAATGATAATGAAATCCATATAATAAGGCTGGACAGGAAACCGTTTGGCAGCCATTATGATGATGTATATCTAAGTCTGTTTTTGGAGTTTGAGGGAACAGGGCAAATCGTTCCTGGTGATAAGGTTCTGGAAACAACCTCTGGCTCGGCAGGAGTTTCATTTGCCGGCATAGGAAGAGAGCTGGGCTACAGATGTATTGTCGCCATTCCAGCTGGTGGCGAGCAGGCCAGGGTAGATGCAATAAAAGCACAGGGAGCTGAAGTAATACTGACTGATGCAGAAAAATATGTCAGCGGTTTCCCAAGATGGATTCTCAGGTATCTTGCTACAAATAGGGACGTTACTTTCCTAAACCACTCGATGGGTCCGACAGACCCGAGAACTAGAAAGCCGACAATTAATGGAGTCACTATTGAGGCTATGTCAAAATGGGCTTATCGGGCTAGGGCACAGATTGGCCTGCCTGATATTTATTTTCCCGGAATAGGAAACGGCTCCAGTGTGCTGGGCCCTGGAGGAACTTTTGGCGCTTATGTCATAGGGTTTGAGTCAGTTTTGTCTGGAGTCGTCTATGAATTGATACACCCTGGCAGGTATGAGGGAATGTTCGGTGTGGAACCTGGTTCGCTGGGAAGGCATAATCTGCCGGGGCTTAGTGGCAAGGGAATTGAGTTTCCACACATAGAGGCAGCAATCAGGATGGGATATTTGAATGAAGTTGTTCTGGTGGGGGATGGATTCGCAATAAACCTGTTCAGAGAAGTTACCGGTAGGTCACCGCCCCCCGAACATGTTGTGAGGTGGGATGCGATTGACCCGGGAGATCCATCGATTGGGAGGACAGGCCGGGCCAGTATAGCTGTAGCTTTAGATACAGCCAGAAAAGTTCATGGGTTGAAGTTTGCTACCGTTTCCTATGACAGTATGGACCGTTATGATAGTGCTGCATGATTGTTATTCTTCCCTGGCCTGCTTAATAAAAAAGATTTATAATATAACCATTGTTTCCGGGAGGTCATGGCAATGACTCAAGGTGAAATCGGTGGTGCCATTGCACAGAGAGCAGCGAAATTAGGTCTAACACCGTGGGATATTGCACAAGCTGTTTTTACCAACCCAGACTTCAGGATAACGCCAATTGCAGCACTTAGCAGAATAGACATGGTATTTCAAGGACGATTATACGGAACGCCATCAGCACGGCCTTCGAATCCGCAGCGGGATTTGAGGCGCCTAAGCGCCATACTGGGCACATTAGGCATTGACAACCTGGATCCGCTCGTTGCTGCTGTAAGAGGCTTTGATAACCGGTTTAAACACATATATGGTGATAGTGCTGAACTTTCTGGGCCTGTAACACCCTTCGAGAGTAGGCGACTAATAAGAAATCTGCAACATCCGGCAATTGGACAAGAAGTTCAGGAAGCCATGAATAAACGCGGAATTTCAAGTGGTATGATTGCAGCAAAGTTATCCTCAGCATATGGCATTGGGGCTGCAGGTATCAACCCCTACTTATCCAATCTTCTCAACGGGTATTTCAGTATAAGGGGCACTCTGCATGTTTCAGAACATTCTCTAGAGAGACTTGCAGTCGTATTCTCAGCTATTGGTATCCCTGAAGATGCAGAATTAGTTGGACATGTCCGGGCTGAATTCCCGAACTTTCGTTACTCTCCAAACCCGGATTATCTGATTAAGCCTTCTGATATTCCACTTGAAGGCAAACTAAGAGCCCTGACACCTGACAAAGCAACAAAGGTTGCCTTACTAGTCGACAGATTGTATAGTGCGCATATTAAGTCTTTGTAATCAAAAACGGCAATAGCTCAGGCAGCCTTACGCCATACAATCTTCCCAAACCTTTAAAAACAGAAACTGAAATCTCAGAAGCCATAGCCCCGTAGTGTAGCGGTCAATCATCTCGCCCTCTGGAGGCGGGGACGGCGGTTCGAATCCGCCCGGGGCTATTTTTGTCATAGGCAGTTCGTGCCATTTCACGAAGTGGAATGGCACTTGAGTGGGGGTGTGGCAGCCTGCCAAACCCCGCCGCTGTTGCCAGAAAAAATGGCCTTACCTTCTTGTGCGCCTTAATGCCCTGTGTGCCATAACGCCTGCTATTGATATTCCTGCGACTAAAAGTAGCACCGCTACAATGGTCTCCTGCCGCGGGGCTTTATTTATTGCACCTATCAAATTAGTGGCAATCGCACCAGTTATTGCTGCAAAGCCAGAGGGCGCTGC
Source organism: Candidatus Woesearchaeota archaeon (assembly GCA_018303315.1). Lineage (GTDB taxonomy): Archaea > Nanobdellota > Nanobdellia > Woesearchaeales > JAGVYJ01 > JAGVYJ01. Next base: position 9,199 of record JAGVYJ010000015.1, read on the forward strand.
AGGCTGGGTAACTGTTGTTGCCTGTCCTGCAGGCACTGTTTGTGGAGTCAAGACTGGTTCTGCTGGCGCTGCAGGCTGTATTGTTGGCAGGGCGCAGTCAAGCGGGCAGGTTTTGGCGTTCTCGCTGAATGAGCAAACCGCGTCGCCGCATACCGGCAAGTAGCCTCTGCCGCCTCCACCGCCACTGCCAACCGAGCCACCTCCACTTGACGGACTAAAGGCTGCAAATTGCGTAAAGTGGTAAGTCCATATGACCAGGTCACTGCCTGAATCAATGTAGCATTCCCTTGGAGAACCGGTATTGATATTTGTTGGATTGGCCGCATCATCGCACAGAGTCGTTATTTCAGTAAGCGCTGAAGTTCCTCTTGCCCATGCAGCCTTCTTTCCGGCCTTTCCGCCGATTGTTATCTTG
>JAGVYJ010000016.1 GCA_018303315.1 Candidatus Woesearchaeota archaeon
CACAGCAATATCAGATTCTTAAGAACATCGAATTTCTAAATGAAGCTCGGCAGAGCGCAACGCCCAAGAACATAGAGGCCAAGTACAGGGAGACGATTGGCAAGCACATCCAGAATGCGAACCTTTTCGGGGTATTAAGGACGCTGCAGGATCTGGGATATGTAACCAAATCAGGTTCTGAGTACAGCATTGCGGTTGAGTCTATGCTGAGCCACCTCAAGGAGAAACGCAGCGAATACCAAAAGGAAATGAAGATACTCACCAAGTCCATCGAGGACAGCAAGGAACTCGTGCGGCTGATATCGGATGATTCCGAGATGTCCATTTCAATAATAGACAAAAGGAGAATGTACAGCAGGGTTACGGAACTCGTGAAAGACTCGTCCCAATTCTACAACATTTCGGAGTTTCCCAGCATTCTTTTCACTCCTGCACTGGCTTCCAAGGCCCAGCGCGCGAACTACTGCCATGCCATCATAAACAGGTGTCTGGAAGAAGGACTTAAGGTTACATACCTGACAGAACTCAAGATTTCACGGCCCTTCAGGCATGCTATGAGCCTGTTCGGCGACACTGACAGGGCAGTCAGCGAATGCGAGAGAGTGATTGAGAACTTCTGCGCAGCTGTCAGGGAATGGGAAAACCTTTCTCTGTATTACACGCAGGACAAGCCTGACTGGGAAATCATCCTGCCAATGAGGGATTACCCAAAGCATTTCTTCCTGGTGCTCAGGAGCAAGGAAGACCTGCCTGGAATACTTCATATCGAGTCGAGCGACATCGCTGCCAAGGCGTACGGGATTTTCAAAAGCAGAATTGGCTCGCTTAAAAAAATCACCCCGGAAAACCTGCCGGAATTCAAAAAAAGGCTGCTGGTTGAGCTCAAAGAAGAAAGTAAACTGGCTAAATATCCAGAGCCTGGCAAAGCAGGAAAAGCTGTGCAAGGCCTTGCCGGATAGGCTGGATTTCCAGGCTTTCTTTCATTGAGTGGGTGTTTTCAGCCATTGTTATTCCAATGGTCAGGCTTGGCAGGCCAAGGCTGACAGGATAATTGCTGTCAGTGCTCCCAAGGTCCTCAAGACTCTTGATGCCTAGCTGCTCATGGACAGACTTTACAATATTGACAAGCTCCGTATCTTTTAGGCTGCCGGATGGCCTGTCTCCAAGCAATGTGACCTGAAGATTCACTCCTTTTTCACGCATGAACTTGTCGAGAATAGAATACATCTGCTTCTTCAGGGTTGACAGCACATTGCTGTCGGCTGAGCGTATCTCAAAAGTGAATTCAGCTTCCTCAGCAATCGCATTAACTGTGGTTCCTCCCTTTATGGAGCCTACATTTATTGTTGAGCGGGGATTCTGGGTTAGAGGGATATGAAGCAGATGGTTGATAATCTGGGCCGCAACATGGACTGCGCTGGGCTTGCCGAAATCCCTCCAGCTGTGGCCGCCCTCTGTGATAACCTTAACAGATGCCCTGTGGCTGCCCACCATCTGATGGGTAATCCGGCCAAGATTGTGGCCTTCAATGCAGATATGGGCAAAGAGCTCTCCCTTGAAGTTGTCAAAAAAATGCCTGATGCCCCTGAGGTTACCAGTTTCCTCCTCGCCCACATTAAAGAGGAATACCAGTGTATTCCTTGGCCGATAATTGATTTGCTTCAGATGGCGGATTAAAGCTATCAGGGAGGCAAGGCCCACAGAGTTGTCTGCCACGCCCGGGCCGTACAGGCTGTTATTCTTCTTCTGTATTTTGAGAGCTGTATCCTCAGCGAACACTGTATCTGCATGCGCGGAAAAGACAATCTGCCCTGATGATTTCCCGGGAAGCTTCGAGACAAGGTTTCCCTCGTCGTCAATATCGCTGTAAACTCCGAGAGAATTCAGCTTTTGCTGCAGGAACCTGATTCTTTTTGCCTCCTTGAATGGGGGAGAGGCTATCCTGGCTATCTCGACTGTCTCGTCCACAACTTTTTTCAGCTGCTCTTCAGCCTGTAACAAAGCTTGGTTCTGCATGTTCCGGGATTTGCAATTTAGTTGGCCGGATATTACCGGCAAGCCTGTCAGCCAGCTCCCTGCCCTGTGCAGGGTCCATGATGTCAAATACACGACTGCCGACCAAAGCTTCAAAAGAAGGTCTCCGATAAAAAGTTTCTGTCTGTATTGGAGTGCCGAAAAATATGGGTGCGCTGAATCCTAAGCCGCGAACATAACTGAAGGCGCCGTAGGCGCCCATAAAATCCCTCGAAGCCATGACAGCGCCGACAACGTGCCGGGTTATTTCCGTGTCAGCAAGAAGCGCAGGCACATTGCCCCACATGACATCGCCGCCGCACTCTGCAAGTATAACGTCAGCCCCTGCTTTTGATGCCTCGGTGAAAAGCCCCTTTGCTGCCCTGAGGTACTCCTGAGGCGGCAAGGCATATGTTGTCACCAGGCCGATGTCAGGAAAGTCCAGAACAAAGTCAGCGCCAGCCTGCATCATGCTTGCCCTGTCGCGGACGTTCCCGGAGCCATTGGTCTTTATCGCTGCAACAGCCAATCCCTGCTGCCTGAACAACTGCGTCAGCTTGCCAACAAGTGTTGTCTTGCCGCATTCCGCTGAACTGCCGAGAGCCAGGACAACAGGCGATTCGCCGGTGTAATGGTCCTGCCAGGCATAAGGGGTAATATCCTTAAGGTTGACTGGATTGCTGTGCTCTGCAAGAAAACCCAAAAAGCGGACTTCGGTTGCATGAGTGCCAAGAAACTCAGGGACGTGCCTGGCTCTGCCTATTATCGTCGATGAAGAAAGGATATCCAGATAAGTTCCTTCCTGCAGTTCGATGCCTTGCTGCGGGATGTCACCGGCTATGCTCGTCCCGCTTTCCCGCCTGCCAAGCACACCTATCAGCACGTCAGATTCGTGTATTAAGACAGGTTCATTTTTTAGAGTTAGCTGCTGCGGATAGGCCCCTACCTTCTCGACCTGCACTGCCACCACATCACCCGGGCGACCATGACCCTCTGGCACAAGATAGGAATTGCGAAGCCTGTCTGGAAAGCGTATGTTATTAGAAACCAGCCTTGCCATAGTCTCAAGCTGTGAAAAATCCATGTGATTAACCCCGCTTACTGTGAAGAGCTGCATCATTTAAATATCAAAATCATAAATGCTATAATACTAGCCATAGGGAATGGCAGGCAACTTATAAAGATTGCTGAATAGCTTGCGCAAAGCTTAAAACAGCCGGCCTATTATAACAGGTTATGCATGAAACCCTTATGGCAAGGGACCTCAAGGAGGCAGCCGAGCGGCATGGAAAAGTCAAAGGAATGACAGTTGAGGTTGGAGAGCTCGCCCATATACCTGCCAGGGATTTGGAAGGGCCGCTGAAAGAGCTCTGCCCCTGGCCTGTGCAGCTGAAAGAAGTTCCTGCGCTTGTGAAATGCAGGTGCGGCCATGAAGGAAGGCCAAAAATTCTTGAAAAAGGGCATGACAGCACGGTATGGGCCTGCGCAAAGTGCCAAAGGCTTATGCCAAAAGTGCTTAAAGGAGACAAAATAATGCTGACTGAGGCTGAAATATAATGTGCTACACCATCCCGGGCAAAGTAATTGAAGTCCGCAACAACAGGGCAAAGGTGAAATACAATGAGGAAATCCGGGAAGCTGACTCGTCATTGGTAAAGGTAAAGCCGGGAGACTATGTGGTGGTGCAGGCAAAGTTCATCATCTCAAAGGTCCCTGAGAAAGAGGCAAAAGAGGTAATAAGGCTATGGAACCAGGCGACTTAGCGCCAGAGCAGGTTTTCTTAAGATATGCTTTCCCCTGTGCTCACCTCATTTTGGAGGACAAAAGGATAAGCCAGAAGCAGTTCGAATACCTCAGGAGGGCGGCGCTCAAGGGAGAAAGAATTCCGAAATTGAAACTTGAAAAGATATTCCCTGCTGCATTCCGCCGCCTTAAGGAAACCTCTGCAATGTCAGGGCTTGATTACTGGAGTGTTGAGGCTGTAAGGAACTACTTCAGGAATCATCATGAGGACTACATCAAGGCGAACGATGGAAGCTATAAAATGTTCGGGCCGACACTGAAGGGCTTATGCAAGGTAAGAAAGGCGAGGATAGAAAGAATCATCAGGAAAGGAATAGGGGAGGCCAAGGTTGGCAACAGCACAAGGCCTGTCTTCCTGAATCTTGTGCCGGATGCAAAGCCGGGTGATGAAGTTTATATCCACTATGCATATGCCGTGGAAAAAGCCTAGGTTCTCAAGGGATTTTTTCTGAGGACTGATATTATATAGGCAGGGCTCAGGATTGCCAGGGCAACAGCAACAGTGAGCAAAGCAATGCCAAATAGCTGCTGCAGCGTTATTGCCGAACCAGAGAAGGCAGCGTTAAGCAAAGTGGTTACCGGGCTTCCCAGCAGAAGGATAATGCTGGCAGTTACAGGACTAACTGTCTTCAGTCCTGTGTAAAATGTCAGCACATAGCCCAGCAGCAGGAAAGATGTCAAGGCTATCCAGAGCCACTGGCCTGGGGTGTAGCTAAATACCGGGCTGGCCTTTCCTGAAATGGAGACGTAAGCAAGCAAAAAGAGGGCGCCGAACCCCATCCTGCCTGCAGCCACAATCCTTCCTGATACATTCTTTACATTTAGCAGGGACTTGGAAAGAAGAATCTCAACAGCCCACAAAAGCGTGGCTAAAAAGATGAGAAACGCACCGAGACTGAGGGTTATGCCGGTCATCTGGAGCAGCAGGAAATTGCCTGCAAGCAGAAGTGCTGCTGCTGCGAGCATGGTTTTGTTCAGTTTTTCCTTAACGAAGACAAATGAGAACAGGGCAATCCAGACAAACATTGTCTTGTGGATGAAGCCTGCTGTTGATGCAGTTGTCAAGGCAAGGCCGTTGAAGAAAAGCAGGAAGGGCAGTGAGCCGCCTATAAGCCCTATAAGCATCAGCTTGAGCCATTGCCGTCTGGTCAGCCTGGCAACAGGTTTATAGTCTTTTGCAGCCAGCATAAGGGCAAGCAGGAGCAGGGCGACAGCAAGGTTCTTCAGGAAGGTGAAAACAGATGCATCAAAGCCGGATACAGCGTACTTGTTGAGGAAGATGGAAACGCCTGATATCAATGCAGTGCCGAGAACTAATGCCACACCTCTTCTGTTCTCCATCCCGGAAGCGTTAAATTATGTAAATGTTTATAAACTTTTCCAGCGTATTTCCAGACATGAAAGTCTTTGTGTTCGGCAACGAATTTCTTGAGGATGACAAAAAGGCAAAGGAGATTGCCTCCAGCCTTGAAGTGCCGGGAGTTGAATTTGTGAAATGCCAGTACGCTGAAGAGCTCCTGGACGAATTCCTTGCAGGCAGCGACATTGTAATACTGGACGTTGTGAAGGGGATAAAAGAGGTCACGGTATTTGATGACATATCAGTGTTTGAGCAGCACAAGCCGAGTTCGCTGCACGACTTTGACCTGGGATTCTTCCTGAAGCTGCTGAAAGAAGCAGGCCAGCTGAAAGGCAAAGTAAGGATTATAGGCGTGCCTGGCTGAAGAATTCTGCAACTATAAAGGCACCAAAAGCCATGCTGAATGCACCGGCGGAAAACCTGAGAATTCTGGCAAGTCTAATGAATCCCGGAAACAGCCCTAAAGGCAAGGCAATGATGGTGCTTACTGCAAGCATGCCGAGAATGCTTCCCAGGCCGAAAACGGCGATGTAGAGGATTCCCTGAAAGAATGAGGAAAATGCTGCCAGGGTGACAAGGGCCAGGCCTGCGCTCCCTGCCAGCCCGTGAAATGTCCCGACAAAGAATGAACGATGGGCATGGCTGTGGCTGGCTGTCCGGGAATGCGAATGAAAATGCCAGTGCCCGGAGCCATTGTGCATATGCTGGTGGAAATGTATCTTCTCTGACCTCAGTCTGTATAAGACGTCAGCTCCCAGGGCAATCAGAAGTATGCCCACCATCAGCTCAAAAAATACAGCCAGGCCGGCAGGTATGGCTGTCCTGAATAGTAATAGCGGTATTCCTGCAAGAAGCAGCGCGCCTGCATGGCCAAGGCCCCAGAAAATCCCTGCCAGGGAAGACTTTTTCACGCTGCCGGTCTGTGTCACAATGGTTGAGACTGCTGCAATATGGTCGGCATCAATGGCGTGCCTGAGCCCGAAAAGCAGCCCCAGCCCGAGCATTGGCAAAAAGTCCATCATTCCCACTTGACCTTCAGGAAATGCGCAGCGCAGGAAAAGCAGGGGTCATAAGACCTTATCAGCTTCTCCACGCCAAGGACGAGCTTTGCTTTTCCGGTGCCGACAAGTCCAGGAATATATTCCTGCAGGTCATCCTGCATGTTCCTGAGATTCTGAGCGGTAGGGGTTACGATGTTGGCATAGGTAATCTGACCGTTGTCATTAAGCCTGTACTCGTGCCAGAGTGTTCCCCTTGGTACTTCAACGGCTGCAATGCCATGCCCTGCCCTGACTTTGTATTCAGCCGGCTTCTCATTTCTGATGGCAAGATTGTCGAGTATATGGATGCCTTCCTCGATGAAATGCACAAGCTCAACTGCCTGAGCAACCGTGATATGGAATGGGTTGAATGAGGGAAATTTTATTTTGGATGACGCAAGAAGCTTCCTGCTTTTCGGCCTGAGATGCGTTTTGTTGTTGTTGACTCTCGACAGGGCTCCGACCATGTAGCTCCTGCCCTCCTTCACCACAAAGTTGGCCGTGTTGTCGCCGTCATGGTACTCGAGCATGTAATCCCGGTAATCAGCCTGCCTGTATGTCTTGTTGCCAGTCATGATGTCGCCTTCAAGCAAAGCATATTCCTTCCCGGAAGTCAGGGAAAAATACTGCGTCGGAAACTCGTATTTGGGATAGTTAAGCTTGGAGAAAAGCCTGAAGGTCGTCTCGGCATCCGGCAATGCATCCTGAAGCCTTTCCCGGATATTGTCAAGCTCCTCCTGGGAGGGAAGCTTGAGGAAGCCGCCGGGGGTTGTTGAGATTGGATGCAGGTCGCGGCCCTGGGCCAGCCTTATGATGTCATTGCCAAGCTTCATCAGCTTCAGGGCGCGCATGACCTCTGTCTTGTGCCTGGGTGCCATCTCCAGCCCTGACTCAAAGCCAAGATAATCGGGCAGGACAAGGAAGTAAAGATGCGTGGCGTGGCTCCTGATGCGCTCGCCGATAGTGAAGAGCTTTCTCAGCTGGTTGGTCTGCTGCGTCACTTCAATGCCCAGGGCGTTCTCAATTGCCTTCACTGCCGTGACTGTGTGCGCGCATGAGCATATGCCGCATATCCTTGATGAGAGCCAGGAAGCCTCGTTGTAATTCTTGCCCACGAGAAGGCCTTCAAAATACCTGCTTCCCTCGACAGCCCTGAGCTCGCATTTCTCAACCTTACCTTTTCTAATCTTCAGAGTCAGGGAAGCATGGCCCTCTATCTTGGTTAAATGATTTATTGTGACGGTACCCATTCCACGTTCATCTGCCGTATTTCATTGAAGCGTATTCCTGTGAAAGTGAGCAGGCGCTGCTTTATGTCATTGTCAGTGAATCCCTTTTCCTTCAGCAGGTCAATCATCTTGTTAAGGTTCGCATCTGATGTAGGGCCGCGGCATCCCCAGCATTCGAGGCCATTGCTCGGGCAGACAGCATGGCAGCCGCCCCTTGTTACCGGACCGAAGCACATCCTTCCTTCCTCAAGAAGGCACCTGTTTCCATTGGACCTGCATTCAACGCAGACAGGATTGTCATAGAGGTGCTTTTTCATCTCCCTGCCGAGCGCAGCATTCTTAATGAATGTAAGCACCTGCTCCTTGTCAGGCGGGCAGCCGGGCAGGTAATGGTCGACCTGCACAACCTCATCAATCCTCATTGGCTCATGCAAGTCTGCAATGTCAGGGTTCTTCGGATAAACCAGCCGGTCAAAGGTTTTTTTCGGTACAAATCTCTTGAGGGCAGGCACGCCTCCGTCGCTGCTGCATGCGCCCAACGCGACAAGCACATTACTCTTCTTCCTGAACTCTATGAGGTGTTGCTTGTCCTGCTGAGAAACCGCTGTCCCCTCAACGAAAAGCACGTCGAACTTGCCTTCATAATTCTTCTCCTTTATGAAGGGGAAGGAAGCTATATTGACCACGTTTGCCAGCTCCAGCAGTGCTTCCTCGTTGAAAATTGCAGTGAGCAGGCAGCCGTAGCAGCCTGTAAGTGCAACAAAGCCGACTGTGAGCTTGTTTTTTGCCATGCTAATCAGTTTTATAGTCCTTTATCTCATCATACCTGAACACAGGGCCGTCAATGCAGGTGTATTTGCCGCGAATCATGCAGGCCCCGCACTTGCCTATCGCGCAGTGCATCAGCCTTTCATTCGAGAGGAATATCTGGTCGTCATGAAAGCCTTTCTGGACGAGAATCTCAACTGTCTTCTTTATCATTATCGGAGGGCCGCAGATAAACACCACAGCATTGGCGTTGCTCAGCTCTGTCTTCCTTATCTCCTCAGTGATGAAGCCTATGTGCCCGGCATAGCAACTCTGCGGCTTCACCTGGTCGACAGTTGTGTTCATGATAAAGCTGCTCTTCCATGCATCAAGCTGGTTCTTGAAAAGCACGTCATCAGGAGACCTGAAGCCCATGAAAAGCCAGACATCCCTGAACTTTTCCCTGTGGTGCTCGACGTATTCGATAGCGCCCTTGAGCGGGGCCACCCCGCAGCCGCCGCCGACAAAGATAAGATTATTGCCATGAAGCAAATCAAGCGGGTAACCACGTCCAAAAGGGCCGCGGATGTACACCTTGTCACCTTTCTTCATCTTTGCAAGGGCATGCGTGACCCTGCCAACCTCATGGATGTTGAACTCGACATAGTCCTTGCCATAGCTGGCAAACGAGATGGGGCTCTCGCCTATTCCAAGCACAGAAAGCTGGACAAACTGGCCGGGCGAGTAATGGGCATGCCAGTCGAGGTACAGAGAGAAGTTGTCAGGGCTGTGCCTCACTTTTTTCTTTATTATTGCAGGCTCGGGCAGATAAGGGTTCTTTAAAGTCTGTTTCATTTTGCAATCTCGTTGATTATTTCAATGAAGTCTATCTTGCTCGGGCAGCCGGTTATGCATCGCCCACAGCCTATGCACAGGTCAATGCCGTGCTTCTCGCGGAACCACTGCAGCTGGTGGTAAATCCTGTGCTTGAACCTGTCAGACCTTGATTCCCGGAAGACATGCTCGCCGGCCACTGTGGTGAAGCCCTTGAGCTGGCAGCTTGCATGTGTCCTTACTCTTTGCATGCTTTTCAGGTCCCACTCAGACTCGTCCTCGATATTGAAGCAGTAGCATGTCGGGCAGAGCATGGTGCAGGCAGCGCAGGAAACGCAGTCCTTGACTCCTTTCTCCCATTTCTCGCTGTCGTAGTGCCTGTTCAGGTCAGCAGGCCTTTTAAGTTCCTTGAAGTTCTTTATCTTCCTGTCCTTGTCGGAAAGAGGGTAATCACTGGAAGAAAAGAGCCTCCTGAAAGCGTTTACAAATTCCCGGCCTTTCTCAGTCTGGACTTCAACAACAAACCTGTCTCCCCTGTCAAAGAACATGAGGTCGGAGTATTCCTCAAGCTTGAGCGAGTTG
>JAGVYJ010000045.1 GCA_018303315.1 Candidatus Woesearchaeota archaeon
AAGATGGATGAGAAAGATGATTACCCTGACTTCATCCTGCCGGTTGCAAGAAAAGTTGCCGAGAAGCCTGATGAATATCTCGGGATTGTGCTTGGCGGCTCAGGCCAGGGAGAGGCGCTTGCAGCCAACAAGGTGAAAGGTGTCAGGGCAGCGCTTTATTATGGAGGGCCATTGGATATTGTGACTTTGTCAAGGCAGCACAACCTGGCAAATGTGCTTTCTCTCGGAGCCAGGTTTTTATCAGAGGAAGAGGCAATAAATGCTGTAGGCAAATGGCTGTCCACCCCATGGTCAACTGAGGAAAGGCATGCAAGGAGAATTAACAAGATTAAGCAGACAGAAAAATGACCCTGATATTCCCGTCGATTCTTGAAAACAGCTTTGAGGAGCTCCAGCGCAAGGCCGGCATGAGCGAGCCTTATGTCGAGCGCATACAGGTTGACTTCTGCGACGGCAGGTTTGTGCCCGGAAAGACGGTTTGGGTTGATGAATTCAAAAATCTGAAGTTCGGGAAAAAAGTGGAAGCCCACCTGATGATTGAGGAGCCTCTGGAATGGGTTGCTGACTTTGCAAAGAGGGCTGATATAATACTCTTCCACCTCGAGGCCACAGACAAGCCTTTTGCAGTGATAGATGCAATCCATAAATGTGGAAAGAAGGCAGGAATCGTCATAAATCCTGAAACCCCTGCTGCCCAGGTTTTCCCCTTCCTTGACCAGGTAGCCCAGGTGCAGGTCATGTCGGTTGTTCCGGGAAAGCAGGGGCAGCCATTTATAGAGGGCTCTGTGGACAAGGTGAGGGAAATCCGGGAGAACAGAAGGGACATACCCATAGAAGTTGACGGCCACATGGACCCTGAAACCGCGCCTAAGGTGGTCAGGGCAGGGGCAACAATCGTCTGCCCGGGCTCTTTCGCATTCAGGACAGGCAATGTCAAAGATGCCATTGAGGCAATAAGGAAAGCTATAGAGACTCAGCATGGATAATACTCAGCTGGCTGTAAAAGCAAGGGAAATCAGGAAGAGCATAATCAGGATGCTGACCAGGGCAGGCTCAGGCCATACAGGCGGGAGCCTGGGCATGGCTGATGTCTTCACAACCCTCTTTTTCGATACCATTAATATGGATTCCGGGGATGTCACTGCAAAGGACAGGTTTATTTTCTCCAATGGGCATATCTGCCCGGTGTGGTATGCCACGCTGGCTGAGAAAGGCTGGATTAAGAAAGAGGAGCTCATGACGTTAAGGCAGCTTGGCTCCAGGCTCCAGGGCCATCCAAGCAGGCATGATTTTCCTTTTGCCGAGATTTCAGCCGGCTCATTGGGCCAGGGATTCCTTGCTGCTGTCGGGCTTGCCTTGGCAATGAAGCGCGACAAAAGCCCTTACAAGGTTTATGCCAGCCTCGGAGACGGCGAACTGGACGAGGGAAGCATCTGGGAAGCCGCAATGGCTGCAGGCAAATACCAGCTTGGAAACCTTATTGCTTTTGTGGATGTGAACAGGCAACAGCAGGCAGGTACCACAGACCAGCTCATGCCCCTTGAGCCATTGGCTGGAAAATGGGCTGCATTTAACTGGCATGTCATTGAGGCAGATGGTCATGATTTCAGTGATATCAAGAAGGCATTCAGGGAAGCCAAGCAGCAAAAAAAGCCCTCTGTAGTTTTGTTCAAAACCCATATGGGCAAGGGCGTGCCGGACTGGGAAGACAAATATGCATGGCACGGTGTCTCGCCCACAGAACAGCAGGCAGAATATGCCCTTAAGGCATTGGAGGCACCAAGGTGAATCTTGCTGATAAGATATTTGAAAATCCTGACAGGCAGGCCACGAGGGAAGGCCTGGGAAATGCTATGCTTAAGCTTGGCCAGAGCAATCCAAAGGTCTGGGTTGTGAGTGCCGGCCTCGCTGACAGCACAAGGGCTGATAAGTTTGCCGAGAAATATCCGGACAGGTTCGTGGAGGTTGGCATTGCCGAGCAGAACATGATTGGCATGGCTGCAGGGGCTGCTTTGGGGGGAAAAATACCCATTGCAACTAGCTTTGCAGTCTTCCTTCCGGGCAGGTGCTACGACCACATCAGGCAGAGCATTGCCTACTCAAACCTCAATGTCAAGCTTGTCAGCACCCATGCAGGCATAACTGTTGGAGCGGATGGGGCAACCCACCAGATGCTCGAGGACGTTTCAATGATGCGCGTTCTTCCCAACATGAGGGTTGTTGTTCCATGTGATGCATTGGAGGCTGAGAAGGCAGTGCTGGCAGCTGTGGAAGGGCAGGGGCCGTATTATGTAAGGACAGGGAGGGAAAAAGTGCCGGTTCTCACAACTGCCGAAAGCCCTTTTGAGATAGGGAAGGCAGAATTGTTCAGGGAAGGGAAAGATGTCACTATTATTGCAAACGGCATCATGGTTTTTGAGGCCCTGAAAGCTGCAAGGGAATTGGAGAAACAAGGGATTGATGCTGAAGTTATTAACTGCCATACCGTGAAGCCCCTCGATGAAAAGGCAATTGTGGCAAGCGTAAAAAAGACAGGCGCTGTTGTGACAGCAGAAGAGCATCAGAAGGCCGGCGGCCTCGGTGCAGCAGTGGCTGAATTATTGAGCGAGAAACTGCCCACCCCCCAGATAAGGGTTGGTGTGGATGACACATTCGGGGAATCCGGGCCTGCTCCTGCTTTGATGGAGAAATACGGTTTGACCTCGAAGGAAATTGTTAAATCTGTCAGAGAGGTTATTAAGAAGAAATAACAGACTAAGAAGTGTTATATTCTAGAGTAGTTACAAACGCAAGATTTAAATAGCGTTCCGTTGTTCCACACTGAATATTAACTTTTTGAGAAACAAGCAAAATGACGGAGCCCTACAGCGTTGCTGTAATACCAGGAGATCTCAACGGAATAACGGTTACCAATGCTGCGCTTGCTGTGGCCGATGCTGCAAGACCATTTCTAACTAGACCTCTTGTACATACTCAATTACCTTATGGTGCAGATTATTTCTTGGAAAGAGGTATTACTCAATTGGGTCCTGCTGAACTGGAAAAACTTGCACGCCATGATCAAATTTTTCTTGGTGCTATCGGTGATCCAACCAAAATTAAGCCAGGAGTTTTAGAGATTGGAATACTACTAAAAGTCAGGCAGGCTTTTGACCAATATGTTAATTTAAGACCAGTTGTTTTACCACAAGGAGTGCCATCAGTTCTTGTAGGCAAAGGGCCTGAAGAGATTAACTTCGAAATCTGCAGAGAGAATTCTGAGGGCCTGTATGTGGGCATTGGCAGAGTAGAAAATGCAGGGACTGAAGATGAGGTAGGAATCCAAGAAATGCATTGTTCATACCGAGGCGTTAAACGGTTAGCCGAGTTTGCTGAGCAACGGGCAAGAGCCAGGAAAAGACGTGAAACGCCGACAATTCACTTCGTCTTTAAAACCAATGTGCTGACATATGCTTCATCACCCTGGCTGAAGGTTTTTGAAGAGTTTCAGGGTAAACCTGATCTGAGCGTCAAATATATGCATGTTGATAATTTCGGTATGCAGATGCTTACCCATCCTGAGCAATTTGATGTCGTGGTGATAGAAAATATGTTTGGCGACATTATGACTGACATCGGGGCGGTGCTTCAGGGGGGTATTGGGACTGCTGTTTCAGGAAACATTAATCCAACTGGTGCTTATCCATCAATGTTTGAACCTGTACACGGAACTGCACCGGATAAATGGTACGAGAAAAGGGATGGGATGTGGGTTCACAATCCTGAATTAATGCAACAAATGAGACCAGAGGCTGCGATTCTTGCATATGCAATGATGCTCGAGCAGATGGGGGAAGTTAGGGCTGCCGAAAAGATGACGCAAGCAGCTTTGGCAAATATTAGGAACCCGGGATATGGGCAGATGCCCTTGGACACATTAGTTGAAAATGCTTGCAGAGCATTAGAGAGGGAGGCTGCATAATATGTCAGAAGGAACTCTTTTGGACAAGGTTTGGGAAAGACACAGAATTGGGACTTTGAAAAATGGGCAGGATCAACTCGCAATTGATTTGCATTTGATTCATGAGGTTACCAGCCCTCAGGCATTTGCAATGTTAAGAGAAAGAAGATTACATGTTCTCGCTCCCGACCGGACTGTTGCTACGGTGGATCATATAGTACCTACAGTGCACCCCTCATTGAGACCTTATCTTGATAATGCTGCTGAGAAAATGATGCAAGCTTTAGAGCAAGGAGTGAGAGAGTTTGGTATTAAGTTCTACTCTTTAGATTCTGGGAAGCAGGGAATTGTACATGTAATCGGTCCTGAATTGGGTTTGACCCAACCCGGGATGACTATTGCATGCGGAGATAGTCACACCAGCACTCACGGTGCTTTTGGTTCAGTAGCCTTCGGAATTGGAACTACGGAACTTGCTCATGTATTAGCAACACAAAGTCTTGCCCAGTCAAGACCAGGGGTTAGACGAATTGAGTGGAATGGTGAGTTGGGCCCTGGAGTTTATGCTAAAGATGTGATTCTGGCCACTATAGGAGAATTGGGAATAAATGGCGGGAAAGGGTTTGCCTATGAATTCGCTGGTACCGCTATTGATGGTTTGGGCATGGAAGGAAGGATGACTATATGCAATATGACTATTGAAGGCGGTGCAAAAGTTGGATATGTTAATCCAGATCAAACGACCTTTGACTATGTGAGAGGAAGGGAATTCGCGCCGACTGGAGACCAGCTTGGGAGAGCGTTGAGATATTGGAAATCAGTAAGGTCTGAACCTGATGCAAAGTATGATGATGTCAGACAATTTGATTCGTCTCGATTGGCACCTCAGGTCACTTGGGGAACCAATCCTGGTCAAGTCATCAGCATCGATGACTTAATCCCTCGTCCTGAAGATTTTCCGGATTCACAAAGGGCAGGCGTAACCAAGGCATTAGCATATATAGGCCTTAAAGGTGGGGAGAGAATTGTTGGAACTCCAATTGATTGGGCATTCATTGGAGCCTGCACCAATTCAAGAATATCTGATTTGAGGGAAGCTGCATCTTTTGTTGCACAAGGCAAGTATCATGTTGCTAAGAGTGTAACTGCTTTAGTAGTTCCAGGCTCTCAGCAGGTAAAAGCGCAAGCTGAAATGGAAGGCTTGGATACTATTTTCAAGGAAGCTGGCTTTCAGTGGAGAGATTCCGGATGTTCTATGTGCTTGGGCATGAATCCTGACCAGGTTGGAGAATACCAGCGCTGTGCTGCTTCATCAAATAGAAACTTCGAAGGAAGGCAAGGGCGTAATAGCCGAGGTCACCTGATGAGTCCTGTTATGGTCGCTGCTGCAGCAGTCACTGGTCAAATTACTGATGCAAGAGAATTAATGTGAGGTAAGTTCAAATGCCAGAAGGTCCAATTAGCAGAGTCACGGGAACTGTTGTTCCTTATGTGCGAGACAGAGTGGATACTGATAGGATTATACCAGCGAGATTTTTAAAGGAAACAACCTTTGAAGCCATGGCAGGCTATGCTTTTACTGACGAACGGACTGATGAAAAAGGAAAACATCCCTTTGATCAACCGCAATATGCTGGAGCAGAAATATTAGTGGCTGGTTCTGATTTTGGTGTTGGTTCGTCAAGAGAACATGCCCCGCATGCTTTAATGAGAACACTGGGTGGAATCAAAGCAATCGTGGCTGAATCTTATGGGCCTATATTTTGGCCAAATTGTGTTCAGAATGGCATTGTTGTAGCTACAGCTGATAGACGAACCATTAATGACCTTGCTGCATTTGTTGAAGCCAATCCTAGTGCAGAATTTACGCTTGATGTTCGTGCTCAATTATTACAGCATGAAGGTGGAGTTTATACTGTAAGTGTTGATACAGCAGTCAGGCAATCTTACCTCGATGGAAGCTGGAATACTTTCGGTCAGCTGCTGGAGAACGTGGATGCTGTAAGGGCTGCGCTTGCTGGTCTGCCGCCGCATTATTAGTTACAATCCGAGCCTTTTCAGCAATCCTTTGTCCTTGCTTTCCTTGGCAAATTCTTTAAGCAGTTCATTCTGCTTCCTGCTCAGCCTGGCAGGAATCTCAACAATCACATTTACTTTCTGATCGCCCTTCTCGCCTGTGCGCATGTTAGGAAGCCCCTGGCCTTTCATCCTAAAAACTGTATGGCTTTGAGTGCCTGCAGGAATTTTCAGGCTGGCTGTGCTGAATAGCGTGGGGACATCAATGTCCCCGCCTAGGGCTGCAATAGTGAAGGGTATCCTGACTTCAGAGATGAGGTTTGAGTCTTCCCTGATGAAATCCTTGTGGTCCTTGACATGGACAACCACATACAGGTCGCCCTGCCCCGCGCCTTTTTCCCCTGCCTCGCCTTCCCGGGAAATCCTGAGCTGCACGTCCTCCCTTACACCGGCAGGGATGGTTACCTCTATTGTCCTGCGCCTGTCAACCCTGCCATCCCCTTTGCAGCTTTGGCATGGCTTTTTGGTGAACGAGCCTGAGCCCTGGCACTTGCTGCATGTAGTTGCAGTTGTGAACATGCCAAAAGGGGTTTGCTGTGCCCTTCTCTGCACGCCGGTGCCCTGACATTGCTCGCACTTCTCAATATCAGAGTCATGCAGCACGCCCTTGCCTTTGCATTCAGGGCAGGTTTCCAGCTTTGGGATGATGATTTTCCTTGTTACCCCTTTTGCCACTTCCTCGAGCGTAAGCTCTATGTCGTATTGAAGGTCTGCGCCCCTTCTCGGGCCGCGCCTCCTTGGCCTTCCGAAGCCTTCTGTAAACATGTCAAAAATCGAATCGAAATCAAAGCC
This sequence comes from Candidatus Woesearchaeota archaeon, assembly GCA_018303315.1. Taxonomy (GTDB): domain Archaea; phylum Nanobdellota; class Nanobdellia; order Woesearchaeales; family JAGVYJ01; genus JAGVYJ01. Next base: position 6,809 of record JAGVYJ010000045.1, read on the forward strand.
GAACCTTGAGAAGTCGCTGAAGTCAAACCCCGCAGCCCCTGCCCCAAAGCCCTCGGATGTGGTGCCGAACCTGTCGTACTGCGCACGCTTCTTGTCGTCGCCAAGCGCCGATGCAGCCTCGTTGATTTCCTTGAACTTATCAGCTGCGCCAGCCTCCTTGTTCAGGTCAGGATGGTATTTCTTCGCTAAGCGCTTATATGCTTTCTTGACTTCCTCTTTGGTCGCATTCCTCTCCACTCCCAGAGTCTCATAATAATCTTTAGCCATTACATATCCATTCCAGGAGGCATGCCTTGGGGCATTCCCTTCGGGCTTTCCTTTCCTGCTGATATCATGTCGTCAATGCGCAAAATCATGTTGGTAGCTTCAACAGCAGAGTCAATGGCCTGCGTCTTTACCTTGAGAGGTTCAATCACCCCTCTCTTCCATGCATCGACTACCTTCCCTGAGAAGACATCGATGCCATGGTTCTTCATCCCCTTCTGGTGGGCTGCCCTCAGGTCAGTGAGCACATCAATGGGGTCCAGCCCTGCATTCTCAGCCAGGGTTTTTGGCACCACTTCAATGGCCTTGGCAAATGCCTCGACAGCCAGCTGCTCCCGGCCGTGCAGTGAGCTCGCGAATTTCCTTATGTCCTTTGCAAGCTCTACCTCTAGTGCGCCGGCCCCTGCCACCACGAACTGGTTCTTCAGCACTGCAAACACATCCCCTATTCCATCCTCAATAGCCCTGTCTATCTCGTCAAGCACATGCTTTGTACCGCCCTGCACGAGTATTGTGACAGCTTTCGGATTCTTGCACTCGCTAACCACAATTGCGTCTTCTTCCCCGACTTTTTCCTGAATCACTGAACCAGCACTTCCAAGCTCATCCCTGCTCAGCTCCTTCAGGTTGGAAGTCACCTTGCCCCCTGTGGCCCTGGCAAGCTGTTTCATGTCAGATTCCAAAACCCTGCTCACGGCAAAGATTCCCTTTTTTGCCAGGAAATAAGCGACTGCGTCGTCCATGCCCTTCTGTACAAATACCACATTGGCTCCGGACTTGGCGACCTGCTCGGCCATCTGCCTCAGCATCTGCTCTTCCATGTCCAGAAATTTCTGCATCTGCTCAGGGGAGGTTATTTCAATGTTGGAATCGATTTCAGTCTTCTTTATTTCAAGGTCTTTGTTTATCAGGGCAATTTTCGCATTCTGCACCACTGAAGGCATGTTGGGGTTTGCCCTTTCCTTGTCAAGTATGACGCCACGCACGAGCCTTGACTCGGTTACGCTCTTTCCAACCCTTTTCTCTGTCTTAATGTATTCTGGGCTGCCGCCTTCCTCATAAGTGAGCCTGGCCGCTTCCACCACAATCTCTGCCAGGTGCTCCTTTGCGACTTCTGCATTCTTTCCTGTCATCGCAGTCATCACAACTTTCTTAAGCACATTGGTGTCATTTGCCGTGACCTTATGCGCAATGCCCAACAGCGCGCCCCGGGCAAATTCAGCTGCCTTGAGATAGCCATGCGCAATCACAGTCGGATGGATATTCTGCTCAATCAGCTCTTCTGCATTATGCAAAAGCTCTCCCGCAATGATGACAGCTGTGGTTGTGCCGTCGCCAACCTCGTCCTGCTGCGTCTTCGCCACCTCAACTATCATCTTTGCTGCAGGATGCTCAATTTCTGCCTTGTCCAGGATTGTGAAGCCGTCATTGGTCACTGTGATGTCTCCCAACGAGTCAACAAGCATCTTGTCCATGCCTTTGGGCCCGAGAGTGGTCCTGACTGTCTCTGCAACCGCCCTTGCCGCAGCTATGTTGTTCTTCTGCACGGTTCTTCCAGTGGAGCGCTGCGTGCCTTCCTGTAGTATAAATATTGGTTGTATCTGATTTGCCATTTATGCATCACCTTTCTTTGAATCCTCTGTCTTGAAGTCAGCATCTACCACATTGTCCTTGGAGCCTGCCTTCTTGCCTGCCTCCTTGCCTGCCTCCTGCGAGGCCTGCTGGGCTTTCTGGTACAGCTCTGTGGAGGCTGCCTGGACAACCCTGTTGAGCTCGTCCATGGCTGACTTAATAGCTTCTATGTCCTTTTCCTTGGGCTCCAGCAGCTTCTTCAGGACATCCACCTTTTCCTGGATTTCCTTGGTCTTGTCCTCAGCTACTTTGCCCTTAAGCTCGCCCATTACCTTTTCCGTTGAGTAGGCAAGCGCCTCTGCGCTGTTGATGGTTTCTGCCTGCTCTTTAAGTTTCTTGTCCTCTTCAGCATGCAACTCTGCCTCTTTCTTCATTTTTTCGATGTCTGCATCTGAAAGCTTCTGTGAGGCAGTTATCCTTATTGACTGCTCCTTGCCTGTGCCAAGGTCCTTGGCATTAACATGCACGATGCCGTCAGCATCGATGTCAAAGGTTACCTCTATCTGGGGAATTCCCCTGGGTGCAGGCGGGATTCCGACGAGGTCGAACTGGCCAAGAAGCCTGTTGTCTGCGAACATAGGCCTTTCGCCCTGTCCCACCCTTATAGTTACGGCAGTCTGGTTGTCCTGCGCTGTGCTGAAAACCTGTGACTTCTTGGTTGGA
>JAGVYJ010000046.1:0-15925 GCA_018303315.1 Candidatus Woesearchaeota archaeon
ACTGAAATTGATATTGAGCCGTCGTCGAAATTCACAAGGTTCATCATTACCGTGGAAAACCTTGGCAACGGGCTCGTATTCGACACAAGGCCCGGTTCAGGAAAGATAGAGCTTGAATCCTGCAGCCCCAGGGGAAAAGGGCTTGAGAGGATTGACATTGACAAAGTAACCATTGAGGATGCCAGGGTTGGCGACAGCCCAATTATCGGAAGCTGCAGGCCTGACAATGGCGGGTTGGTGCAGGCAAGGCTTGTAAATGGCAAAGCGGTGTTCATCTGCGAGTACAATTACGCTGAAGGAGGCTCAACTGGGCTGTCTGCATTCAGAACGCCAATAACAATCACCCTTGGCTATGGCTACAGGACCTCTGTTTCCAAGCAGATTGAGATAGTCAAAACCCCAGGTTAAGTGATTGGATACCAAGAGAACTGAGCTGCTTAGTCGTTCCGAGGGACTTTATGTCCCTCACTGTGCAGGGGTGTAACAGTCTGCCACAAAAAGGAAAAAGTTTATAAAACAAAAACCGAAAAGGGTAAGTAAGGAATGAACCCAAAAACCAGTCTGACATTCTCAGTTATGCTCCTTGTTACATTGCTCTATGGCTGCACTGCCGGAGAGAATGCAACAACAGGCATAAACAGCCCTTTTATAGGCGGCCAGAATGCCGTGCTGGTGAATTTCATTGAAAGCGCCCCGCCGAGCGAGGTTTTCGACGGGAAGTCAGGAACCCCGAGGGAGACGTTCGACGTCATTGTAAATCTGGAGAATGTTGGGGAATTCAGCATACCTTCTGGAAAGATTAAGGCAAACCTCAAGGGCATAGACCCGAGGGATTTCACAGGCGGGAGCAGGAACGGCAGGACCTCTGTTGCAAGCAGTTCTGAGCTTCGCGGCCAAAGCAAGGATTCCGAGGGAAACAAGATTGAGAGCCCACCGGTGCAGCTTGGCTTCGGCACATTTGGGTACGGGCCGAACCTTGTAGGAAATTTCCAGACAAACCTGCGCGTTGACATATGCTACCAGTATGAGACCAGGGCAGTTGGCATATACTGCAAGCTCAGCGACATAACTGAAAAGAACGGCATTTGCGATATACGCGGTGTTAAAAAGATTTACAACTCAGGCGCCCCTGTACAGATTGTAAGCATGACGCAGGCTCCTGCCGGCTCAAATGAGCTGCTGTTTACTTTCAAGGTCAGGAAGCTGAGCAACAGCGGTGACGTGTTCAAGCCGGGCAATCAGGCATGCACAGGCACTGCTGAGAAGAACCGGGTAAAGGTGATTGTGGAGACAGAGGAGGGCCAGAATCCAAAGTGCCAGGGCCTCACAAACGGCGACATCCTGTTCCTTGGAAGCAGCGGGGAAGCCACATTTACATGCATCCAGAACATAGGCACCCAGCGCGCTGATGCCGAGAAGCCTGTAAGGATTACCTTGCAGTATGATTTCCTTGACAGCAAGGCCTCGACGCTTTTAATCAAGCATCTTGGAGAATAAGCTCATTCTGCTATAATGGCGAATTTTGCAAGCAGGGCTTCAAGCTGTATGAATTCATCGCTGCCTTCCACCATCCTGAATTCGGTTTCCCCGCAGGCCTCGATAAGCTGCATTTTCTTCCTGTCCGGAAGCTTCAGGCCCGGAATCTCCCGCTGGATGTATTTTATTATGTCAAGCCCTGAAAGCCCGAATTCCTGCATCACGGAAAAAAGCTTGTTCCTGGCGTCAAGGAACTTCTTTGACGTGGCAAGCTCAAGCACCAGCCTGATTTCCTGCGGTTTTGCTGTTGCTGCGACTGAATAAATCATTGCTGTTGTTATCTTCTTTGCCACAGCTGCAGCCCCCTGCATGACATTTGTCAGTCTTCTGACATCCCCCTCACTTACCTCAACCAGTGCTTCTTTGGCTTTCTCATCGAAAACAAGGTCCTCGCCTTTAGCGATGCGCTCAATGATTTTGGCCAGGTCGTCTTTGCCAAGCTTGGTGAACCTGAACACAGCGCACCTGGACTGGATTGGGTCGATGATTTTTGTGGAATAGTTGCATGAGAGGATGAACCGGGTTGTCCTTGTGTAGTTTTCCATGGTTCTCCTGAGGGCCTGCTGGGCCTCACGTGTGAGCGCATCAGACTCGTCAAGGTATATTATCCTGAAAGGCACGTTGCCGATGGCCCTTGTCCTCGCAAAGTCCTTCACCTTCACCCTTATAACATCAATGCCCCGCTCATCGCTTGCATTCAGCTCAAGGAAGTTGGCATGCCATGCCTCCCCGAACAGTGTTTTTGCAGTAACGATGGCCAGGGTTGTCTTGCCTGTGCCTGCCGGGCCTGAAAAGAGCAGGTGGGGCATGTTCCTCTGCCTGACAAAGGATTTGACCCGGGATACTATCTCTTTCTGGCCAACTATGTCGTCAAAGCTCCTTGGCCTGTATTTCTCTGTCCAGATGGCTTCAGCTAAGTCCTCAGGCATAACCCCTAGGGGTTTGAAGAATGTTTAAAAAGCTTACTCAGATTATGTCTTCTTCAGCTATAACTATGAAGTCGCCTATCGCTGCCACTGAAGAGAACGGGATTAATGGGTAATTGCTCTTGTCCTTCTCAAGCTCCAGCTTTGCGGCATAAGGTGTTGCATTCACAAGCACTATGTGGATAAGCTCCCCGCTCTTTGTCTCGAAAACAAGGTCGCCTACCTCTCCGAAGCGCTGCCCTGACTTGCTTACTATGGTCTTTCCTATAAGCTGCTTTGAGAATTTCCTGTTGTCTGCCATGCGTTCACCCAAGAGTTACAAATCACCTTTGATTTTCTAAACTTAAGGATACAATCTTATATAAAAAGGTTTCTATCTTGCTTCAAAGCCCGGGCCTGAGCAGGGGAGCCCAGATTACCAATAGCTCCTGCAACCCGTTTATGATGAACTGCACCCCTATCACCAGCACAATAAGGCCCATGAGCTTCTCTATAACCTGCCTGCTGTTCCTGTCAAGGTAACGCTCAATGATGGATGCCCGTGAAAGTATGAGGTAGGCAAGCCAGCATACGAGAACTATGGCAAATATCACAGTAGCCACGTCTGTAAGGCCGGAAGACTTCCCTATGAGAACAATTGTTGTTGTCATGGCACCAGGGCCTGACATCAGCGGGATAGCCAGAGGGATTATTGAGACGTCATCTTTCCTGATTGCCTCCTTTTCCTCCTCTTCTGACCTGAAATACTTCTTTCCTGTGTGGAGCATCTGGAGGCCCACGCCTGCCACAAGTATCCCCCCTGCAATCCGGAATGCTTCCAGGGTTATGTTGAAGAAGCTGATGATGTAATTCCCTGCCAGTCCGAATACAATCAGCACGAGAGCTGCTGTGATGCTTGCCTTTTTTGCCATCTGCAGCTTCTCTTTCTTGGAATTCTTCGGGGTGATTGTGATGAAAACAGATGCCGTGCTTATCGGGCTGATAATGGTGAAGAGTGACGAGAATGCCAGCATGAAAAACGCCAGGTTGAACGCATCCATAAGCATACCTTATTTCACCGGATTAAAAAGTTTGCGCGAAAAGCTTTTTAAATCTGTAACTGTTCTTCCGCAGCATGGATGTCTCTGGCAGGCTTGCGCTTGTTAAACAGGTTGGCGAGGAAATACTTACAGAACCTGAGCTTGAGGAATTGCTGAAAAAGAAAAAACACTTTGTTGCCTATGACGGCTTCGAGCCTTCCGGCCAGATGCATATCGCCCAGGGGATTCTGCGTTCTATCAACGTCAACAAGATGATTCAGGCGGGGGCAACTTTCAAGATGCTTGTCGCTGACTGGCACGCCCAGGCCAACAACAAGATGCATGGAGACCTTGAGAAGATTCAGACTGTCGGGAAATACCTTATTGAGGTATGGCGTGCCGCAGGCATGAAGCTGGACAAGGTTGAGTTTGTCTGGGCAAATGAGCTTGTCAACAGCAGGGAATACTGGCAGACTGTCATGCAGGTTGCCAGGAATTCCACTGTGAACAGGATTATAAGGACTGGCGAGATAATGGGGAGGACAGATGCAGAGGTCAGGCAGGTTTCCCAGCTGCTGTATCCCTGCATGCAGGCAGCTGACATATTCCATCTCAAGGCTGATGTCTGCCAGCTTGGCATGGACCAGCGCAAGGTCAATGTGCTTGCCAGGGAGCTTGGCCCTGCCATTGGCTTCTGGAAGCCTGTTGTCGTGAGCCATCACATGCTTATGGGTCTCGGCGAGCAGGGGACAGATGTGAAAGACCCTGTCGAGAAGGCGATTGCCATGAAGATGAGCAAGAGCAACCCCGACTCGGCAATTTTCATGACGGATTCTGCTGAAGAGGTGAAAAGGAAAATCTCAAAGGCATATTGCCCTGCAAAAACACTTCACGAGAACCCTATTGCCGAATATTTCAGGTACATTATTTTCGAGAGGTTTGATTCTGTCGAGATTAAACGGAAGCAGGAGCACGGCGGCAATGTTTCCCTGGAAAGCTACAGGCAATTCTCAGAAAAATACACTGCAGGGGAGCTGCATCCCATGGATGTCAAGGAAGCTGCTGCATTGCATCTTAACGAGCTTCTGGAGCCTGTGAGAAAGCATTTCTCTTCTAATGCAAAGGCAAGGAAGCTTGCCGAGCAGGTCAGGGACTTTAAGGTCACTAGGTAAGTTTCCAGTATTTCTTCTGCCCCAGTATTAATGCTGATGTAAATAAGAGATAAGTGAAAAGCAGGCTCATCTCTGTAAGGAAAAAGCCAATGTCGATGATGTCTGGATTTTTGCTCAGCCTTAATGTAAACCCTGTTGTAAAAATTATGAGTGCCGCAAAAAGAGGAGTGAATGTTGTTTTCCTTGTGTTGAACTGGGCCAGGAATCTGAACAGCAATACTGATAAGGTCAGCAGCACTGCCAGTTCTGCCGCCAATTGCCAAAATAACATTTTAATATTAATATATATTTTATAAGATATAGAATAGAGTATATGTTTATAAGGTTTTCCTGCCTTGGCCAATCATCATTTCCTCCAGCCAGCTGCTTGGCCAGTGGGTTGTTACCACGTGTAAACGCGGGAAAGTAATATGCTCATTGCCACCTCGGCCGTATCTCCGGCCTGAATAATAGGCACCATTTTCCTGGATTCTACGAAGAAAACTGGGCGGGTAGTAATTAGCCAACTGTGCTACTGTCTGTGGCCTAAACCCCTTTCTTTCAAGAATCATACCAGACAATGCTCTAGGAAGTTCCTGCAGTGCTGTTTCAATAAGATTCTGACGTGAGCGGCTTAGCCCCATCTGCTCTACAGGGATTGGCCCGGGAAGCGCATCCAAGACGGTTCTGGGTATTGCCCCATTGTAGTTTCTTGTCAATTCCGTATGTGTACCGAAGAAGAACAGCGGTTCCTGGGCAAGTACATAATGCTTCCCGTCGAAGCTTATCTTAAAACATGTAAAAATGCCGTCTATTGCTGCTGCTTTGGTAATATAAGCCATCCTTACCAGCCCCTCAAGCGAGCCGTCAGAGCCAACAACAGCTTTCAGAGCAACGCCTTTGGACACTGGTCTGTGTCTGAGTTTAGCGGGCATACCGCTGGTATCTTTAAATCATTTAAGAAAGTTTGCAAAAAATAACTCAGAGGCCCAATGCTAACCCCCGCCAGAGTGGGCCCCTGACAGCTAAGTGCAGAAAGTTCAATATGAAACTTGTCACTCCCAACATTCTCTTAAGCAGGCAGAATATAAAAGCTTTATGCTTGCTGGATGTGAAAGCTTTTTAAACTTTATAAATAACCCTGGATGGATGAGGCTCGATGCAGTCAGGCAATGGATAAGAAAGAACCGCATAAGCTCTGCTGTTTTTGTCAATACTTTGCATGCAAAGGATTCTTTTATCAGATATCTCTCAGGATTTGAGGTTGAGCGCGCTGTAATGATTGTATCGCAAAATAGTGCCAGGCTGTATGTCCCGGAATTTGAGCTTTCCCGCGCCAGAAAGGAAAGCAGGATTAATGCATTCCCATTGCAAAAAAAGATTGCCTGGAACAAGCTTCTCGGAAAAGGCGCAATCGGAATCAGAAAGGATTGCCTGCCAATAGCTGTCCTGGAGGAAATCAGGAAATCAGCGAAAGCAAAGACTGCCGACATTAGCCAAATGTGCGTTGAGATACGAAGCGTAAAAAATCCTGAAGAGATTAGAAGAATCAGAAAAGCATGCAATATTACCGACAGGGCCTTTGCTGAGACCTTGAAAAACTGGAAGAAGTTCAGGACAGAACTGGATGCGGCTGAATTCATAAAAAAATCAATCAGGGAAAGGGGTGGCGAGCTGGCTTTTGAACCCATTGTGGCATCAGGCAGGAATGCTGCATTCCCTCATCACAAGCCCGGCAATGCAAGGCTGGCTAAGGGATTCTGCATCATAGACATGGGCGCGAAGTACAGGGGCTATTGCTCTGACTTTACAAGAACCATCTTCCTTGGGGAAGCAGGGGGAAAGCACAGAGATGTTTACGCAATGCTTGTCCGTGCGCAGGAGCAGGCAATCGGCGAAGTTAAATCCAATGTGAATTTTAAGGAGGTTGAAAAACAGATTAGGATAAGGCTGGGCAGGCAAGCAAGATATTTCACCCATGGCCTCGGGCATGGGCTAGGGACTGAAATCCACGAGGATATCCCGGTGCCGTTGAAAAAGAACATGGTTATCACGGTTGAGCCGGGCATTTACGTTCATAACAAGTTCGGGATAAGGATAGAAAAGGCGCGGTTTGCCTTACAAGGTTCCCTAAAAGGCTTATTCAGGTAAAAGTTTAAATAAAGGGCAAGAAGGCTTCTTACTATGAACTTGGAGCTTGCTGATTTTGCAGTCAGGGAAGGGCTTAACCTGGGCGCTGGCTATGTAGAGGCCCGAATGGAGAGTGAGACGGGCAAAGGCTTCCTGCTGAAAAACGGAATCCCTGAGGTTGCGGGCATAAACTTTGAGGAAGGCCTTTCTGTCAGGTTCCTCAAGGGCAAAGCCATGGGATTCATTTCTACAAATGAGCTCAGCAAAGATGCCGTTTCGAGGCTTCTCAGGCAGGGGATTTCCAGATTGCATGCAGCTAATGGGATAAACGCAGATGTCTCATTTAGTGTGGAAAAGGCCTCGACGGCTGATTACACCGTAAAGCAGAAAACCGATATAATGGATGTTAGTGATGGCGAGAAATTCAATCATCTCATTCAGCTGTATAGGAATATTAAGAAGGCCGAGCCTTCCCTGCTCACTGCGCATTTCTCTTTTTCTAACAGAATCAGGGAGAAGCTGTTTGTCTCCAGCGAGGGGGCCAGGATTCATGCCGAACTTCCTGAGCTGAGCTTTTTTTATCTCATAAGCGTGGGCAGGGGCAGCAACACAATGCAGCACATGTGGCAGTATGGCGGCTCTGGCGGTTTTGAGCTTTTCCATGGCTGGGAACTTGAGAAGAAGCTTGCTTCAAGGGTGAAAGCCCTGGCAAAAGTATTAGAGGAAGGGAAGCCATTAAAGCCGGGCAGCTATGACGTTGTCTGCGGCCCTGAGGTTACAGGCCTTATGAGCCATGAGAGCGTCGGGCATCCTTATGAGGCTGACAGGATTCTGGGCAGGGAAGCAGCCCAGGCAGGGGAATCATTCATCACCCCTGAAATGAGGGGCACCAGGATAGGCTCGGAGCACGTTACAGTCATTGACGACCCCACCATGCCGGGAAGCTACGGATTTTATCTTTATGACGAGGAAGGCGTCAAGGCAGGCCCGAGAACACTAATTGACAGGGGAATAATAGGAGAGTTCCTGCACAACCGCGAAAGTGCAGCACAGCTGGGCACAAGAAGCAATGCTGCTGCCAGGGCATCTGATTATGGCAAAGAGCCAATAATCAGGATGGCCAATACCTATGTGAAGCCTGGCTCTTTTTCCGATGATGAGCTGTTTGAAAGCATAAAGCAGGGCGTGTACGTCAAGAGCTTCATGGAGTGGAACATCGATGACAAACGCTTCAACCAGAAATATGTCGGGGCAGAGAGCTACCTGATTGAAAACGGGAAGATAACATCCCCTGTCCGTAATCCTGTGCTTGAGCTGACAACCCCCGCCTTATGGAAAAGTGTAGACGCTGTTGGGAAGAAGCCTGAGTTCCACGCGGCTACATGCGGAAAAGGAGAGCCTATGCAGGGCATCCCTGTTTTCCACGGCGGCCCGAACATCAGGTTAAGGAATATAAGGATGAAGTGACATGCTGTCTGCAAAAAGCCTGGTTAGGATTGCGGAAGGCCTGGGGGCAGATGAAGTTGTTGCCCAGCTTGTAACGGAAAACTCTGAGCTTCTGAAATTCGTGGATAACAAGATAGTTAATTCCCAGGGGCAAAGGCTGAAGCAGGCTAACGTGGTTATGGCAAAGGACAAGCGCCTGATTGCGGTCAATCTCAAAGAGCTGGAAGAGGACAAGGCTAAAGATGTCCTTGCAGGTGTGTTGAAGAATGTCTCTGCTTATCCTGTCAACGAGGAATTTGGAGGTTTTGCCAGAGGGCCGTTTTCGTACAGGGAGGTAAAGGACATTTATGACCCGGGGGTTGCTGATTTCGGAAATTCCGGGGTTGAACTTCTGAGGGAGGCGCTGAAAGCCGGAAGGAATGTGAAAAGGCTTTCAGGTGTTCTTACATCAGCAACTGAGATTGCTGAGGTTGCAAGCAGCCATGATGTCGACGCTGAGCAGAAATCAACAAGCCTTTATTTTTCTGCCAGGGCATTTGCGGAGAAGAACGCCTCCGGCCACGGCATATCTGCCTCAAGGATGCTGTATGGTTTTTCTCCTGCAAAGGCAAGCGAGTATGCATCCGGGATTGCATTGAAGGCCTTGAACCCTGTTCAGGGGGAAGCCGGCAGGTACGACGTTGTTTTCGAGCCCTTGCCATGGAGCAATCTGCTTTCCCATGTGGGCGATTCTTCCTCAATATATTCCGTGGAGACCGGCACCAGCTTTCTTGCCGGAAAGGAGGGTCAGCAGGTGGCCAGCCGGGAGTTCAGCCTTACTGATGATGCAAGGGCGCCAAATGGCATTGGCTCGGCAGTTTTTGACGAGGAGGGCAGGCCTTCCCAGACAACTCCTATAATTGAAAAAGGTGTTATGAAAAATTTCCTGCATAACACATCCACGGCCGCGAGGCACAACACCAAGAGCACAGCCAACGCGGGAATAATAAGCCCGGAGCCCTTTAACCTGGTTGTTAAAACAGGAACCTATAAAAATCAAGAAATATTCCAGGGGATAACGCGCGGGATATGGGTCACCAATGTCTGGTACACCAGGTTCCAGCATTACGCAAAGGGTGACTTTTCGACTATTCCGCGTGACGGCATGTTCCTTATTGAGGACGGGAAAGTCTCAAGGCCGATTCATGGGCTGAGGATTTCAGACAACCTCCCAAGGATGCTGAAGAATGTTGCCAGGCTTGGAAACCAGCCTGTGCAGATTCGCGGCTGGGAGGTGTGGCTGCCTGTAACCACGCCACCGTGCCTTGTGAAGGATGTGAACTTCAGCAAATCAGAGCAATGAACATGGACGAAACCGACCCGAAGAAAATTAACAACATAATCTACGGCTACACCGCCAACATCAATGAGCTCGAAGAGGAAAACAGGGTTCTCAGGGAGACCGTGAACCAGCTGAAGAATGAGATTGAGCGCATTAAGAGCCCGCCTCTGATGATTTGCGACGTCAGGGAGGCCTTTGACAACAGGGCTGTGATAAAAATTCCCAATGGGAACCAGTTCCTTGTTGAGGTGAGCAGCGAGTGTGAGAAACTTGAGCCGGGCGACTCTGTGCTGGTGGAGCAGAAGAACCTCACTGTTGTAAAAAAGGCCGGCAAGCTCAAAAGATTCAATGTTGAGAAATTCGTGATAATAGGAAAGCCTGATGTAACCTGGAAGGATATCGGCGGGCTTGAAGAGCAGATGAGGGAGATTAAGGAAATAATAGAGCTTCCCTTGAAGGAGCCTGAGCTTTTCAGGAGTGTCGGCATAGTGCCGCCGAAAGGGCTGCTTCTTCATGGGCCGCCGGGAACCGGAAAGACGCTGCTGGCAAAGGCGGTTGCCAATTCAACTGACTCGACGTTTATAGAGATAGTTGGAAGCGAACTCGTGCAGAAATTCATAGGCGAAGGGGCTAAGCTTGTGAAGGATATTTTTGCCATGGCAAAAGAAAAAGCGCCTGCCATAATATTCATAGACGAGCTTGATGCCATTGCGGCCAGGCGCATAGAGATAGGAACATCCGGCGAGCGGGAGGTGCAGAGGACTTTTATGCAGCTCCTGGCCGAGATTGACGGCTTTGACAACCTCGGTGATGTGAAGGTCATAGGCGCCACAAACAGGAAGGACATACTCGATCCTGCCGTGATAAGGCCCGGAAGGCTTGAGAGGCAGGTGCACGTGCCATTGCCTGATATGAAGGGCAAGGAAGCAATATTCAGGATTCACACTAAGGCAATGAGCATTGAGAAAGACATCAATGTCACCGGCCTTCTGAACATCATGGAAGGCTTCTCAGGGGCAGAGATTCATGCCGTTGCCACAGAGGCAGGTTACTTTGCGATTCGTGACAAGCGGAAAAGGATCCGGCATAATGATTTCTCCAATGCCGTTAACAAGGTTAAGAAGATGGAGCAGGAAGACAGCGAAATCCAGCTGTCAATGTTCGGCTAGCTTCAGCACTTCCGGAAGCGTCTTTATTGTATGGCTCGGCATTACAGTGAGCAGGTTATGTTCCCCCCGGTCTATGAACACGTCAGTAACCCCTGCCCGTTTCCCTGCCAGTATGTCTTCCTCGCCATTCCCCACAAACATTGCCATCCCGGGATTTACATGCAGCAGCTTCAGGCACTTAAGCACTGCCTCCGGGTGGGGCTTTGGCTTCATTTCAGGCTCCTGGCTGGTGGAAACAGAAGCGGACACATATCCTTTCAGCCTGTCAAGGTAATGGTTGGTTATCTTTGGAACACCGGCAGTGACAATTCCAATCTTCACATTTCTTGCCTTGAGGGCTTCCAGAGTGACTGCCACATCGTCATAGAACCTGGAGAACGCCTTGGCCTCGGCAGCATACAGCTTCATGTATTCATCAAAGAAAGCAGAGGGGTTTATGCCCCATACTTTCTGGACAAAGTCTTCCCTGTTGGCTCCGAACCAGAAATACCGGATATCATCGTCCCGTGGGTTTTCAGCGTTGAAGCTCAAAAGGGTTTCCCTGACTATCTTGCTCACATATTCAGGCTCTGTATGCACCAGCGTCCCGTCCATGTCAAATAGCACAGCTTCCATTTTGAAGGTGCGTGCTCTCAAGTTACTTCCTTTCTTCATCGCGCAAGCTCAGTGGGTGTTCACTCGGTCATTGCACGCAAACCTGGATTGGAATGCCTTAATTTAAGGGTTGCGGTTCAGAATTAACGAATCATCACATCAAGGCAAACCCGGTAAACCCTCGGGCTCTGCTGGCCGCACTTAACCCATGATATGAGCCTGGGTTTCCGTTTCTCCAGCCTGCATGCTTTGGCTATCTTTTTCCACGCTTTGTCCGGGGTTTCTTTTTCAGACAGGAAATCATAGAAATGCAGCATTCCCCCCGGCTTCAGTGATTTTAATGCCTCTGCAAGGAATGGTTCGGCTCCCTTGGGGTAAGGCATAATTATCCTGTCAAACTGCTTCCTGGGAAGCATCCTGATGAGTTTGTCATAGCTCCTGAGCATCTCCCCGGGCTTCATCTCATCCCTGTTTTCAACCTCCACTGTCCCGAAGTCAATGAAGGGGAGCAGCTGCCTGAAGTTTATTTTCCCTTTCCCAAGTTCAACACCGTCAAAATTCCCGTTGTAATTGCCTGTTGAATCAAGGATGTGAAAATAAGTCTTGTGCCTTTTATGGAGAAATTTTACATAACCAAGCAGCTCCCTGTTGGATGGCCTCATGAGGAAGAAATGCGCAAGGTCAACGGCCACATTCGGTATCGGGGCTGCTGAAAGAGTCTTCCTGATATGCTCAGGCTTCCCGAAAAAGGTCCGGACAATGTTCTCTATGTAAAGCCTCTCTTTTATGGCCGGGTACATGCCGTATAGCTTCAACAGGTTTTCCCTGAGGGCTGCAATCGATGGCATGCCGTAAGTTTCGACATGGGCGTGCATGCCTGTTTTCCCGTGTATTGTCCACTTGCCCTGGTACGGATGGCTTATAGCCGCGACAATGTTTGGATGCTTCCGCAAAAGGTGGTTTATCCCGCCGTAATATGCAAGGGTGTTCTCGCACATTTCCCTGTTGCCTGACGCAAGATGCAGGTATTTGCCCCGGAACTGCACAGGGTCGTGTATGGCAACATCTATTCCTGAATCATCAAGCTTCGCTATGGTGGCGCTGATTTTCTCAAAATGGTTTTCGATATCGCCATCCTTCAGGTATAGCTCAATCAGCCGTGGCTTTTTTACCAGCCTGGTTTTGATCTGTTTTTCACTCCAGTGGCTCTTAAGCCCGATTCTGTAGCTGGAAAGTTCTTTCAGCGTTTTCCTCGCATCTCCATGATAAACCCGCACATTTCCCAGCCTGTTCAGCCTTACATTCGCCCTTGCAAACATGTGCGCATCCCCGTTGAGCTCTACGCCGATAATTTCCCTTGCACCTGAATTTTTGGCAATTACAATTGGGTATGGGCCGTAGCCTGAAAACATGACAAGAACTGTCTCCCCACCTCTCACCTGCCCGGCAATGCGCATTCTCTCATGGGCCAGCCTTGTGGAGAAATAGGTCTTCTGTATGTCAAGCCTGAACCTGGCATTGTTTTCCAGATATTGTGTGTTGAATTTCCTTTCCCCTGCAAGATGCCTGTATTTCTGGATTCTCAGCTCGCCTTTATGCCCGCCTGATTTTTTAACCACAGTCTTTATGTTCCCGTGGAACTTAAGAAGGGCTTTGGCAATTGTTTTCTGCTTCCTTGCAAGCCCTCTCGGGACTTCGATGACCGCTATGTCGCCGACAATCTCAAAGCTTCGATGGAGCTCCTTCAGCTGGCTGTCAGAAAGTTCCTTGGAGAGCAGCTGCTTCAGCGAGGAAGGCTCTTTCAGCGGGAGCTCTTTTTCCACTATAACAAAATTGCTGTCTGAAAAGTTGTCCTTTGCAGGATAATAAAGATACTTTCCTTCTCTCACTGTTTTTCTTGTGTGGTCGAACAGGTTGTTTGCTAACAGGTATTGCCTTGTTTCCTCAGCAGAATCAATGCCTGTTTTCACAGCCTTCATTTTATCCAGGACCCCAGGCCCTTCTGCGCATCAGCACCTTTTTCATCAAGGGATTGCAGCGTTTTTTCAACCCGGCTTTCTGAGAAATCGTGCTCTTCGACAAGAAGCTTCATGACTTTATCCCTGTCAACCTTCTTCCATTCCAGTTCATAGTCTGTAACTACAGGGATATCCCTGAATGTGTCAAAAACTTCCTTCCACGTATGTTCAAAGGCCCAGTTCGCTTCCCGGAAAAGGGCATCGAAATCTTTGTGCTTTCGCACAAGGGCCAGGGCTTTTTTCGGGCCTATTCCCTTTATGCCGCCTGGGTTGTAGTCTGTGCCTATAAGCATTGCCAGGGCAATAAGCTGCTCCTGGTTCAGGCTGAGTTCGTGCAGGACATTGCTCAAAATTACCAGTTCAGGCTTGACCACTGAAAACGCAAGGGCGTTTGTGGATTTTCTTCTTTCTGAGACTGAAAGGTTCCTTACAAGCCTGGGAGCGCCGAATAGCAAAGCATCGGCATCCTGGGTTGCAACTGCAAAGGCCCTGTTGTCTTTGGCTATGGCTGCTGCCTGGGCTTCCCCTTCGGAAGGAGCCTGCACCCACGGAAGGCCAAGCCCCTCTATGAGCTTCTGCGCCTCAGCCAGCATACCTGCAGTCAGCCTTGATGTCCTGGCAGCAAACTTCCTCATTGCCTGCTCATCCTCCTCTTTTTGCGCAGCCTCGTATTTTTTCCCTGCTTCCAGCTTCATGCTGGATCTTTTCTCAATGACCCTTGCCTTGAGGGCAGGCGGCTTGCCGTCGAAGACAAAGCACGGCTTAAGCCCTTTTTCCATCAGGTTCGTTGTCCTGGAGAACAGCCCGACCAGATGGCTTGTGACATTCCCTTTGCTGTCCATGAGCAGGGTTCCGTCCGGCTGCCTTATTGAGCTTATGAACTGATATAGCACAAGGTGACCGTCGAAAACAACAACTTTGCCGGCAAGCTTGTCATAATTGATTTCCTCTCTTGGCAGGAGTTCTGTGAGCTTCACGCCCATGGTATCACACGTCTTCCTTGACAATTACGTTGTCAAGGCCTTTTTCAATGAGTGCCCGGGCTTTCTTGCTGAGCTTGCCTGCGCCAAGAAAGAGCAGCGGCAGCCTGCTTTTCTGGCCCTCGAGAACTGCAGTGCTGATGTCGCCGTCGCTTATCGTCTTTTTGTTCCTGGCCTTGCAGTAGTATTTTGTCCTGCCTATTGCTCCAGGCACGCTTATTGTGAGATTGATTTCCTTGTTTTTTGAAACAACAGCCTCGTCAAGGATTTCAATCCTGTTTGATTCCAGGTATTTTTTTATCCTGAGCATGAACGTATCCGGCTTTCCGGGCTTTGGCTTGGCCTGCTTCTGCTCCCCAAGTGTCTTCTGCACTGCCCTGACAGGCTTTGCCGTCTCTGGCTTAATCTCGGGCTTTATTGCCTCAGCCCTCACAGGGAGGTGTTTTCTGGTAATTGCTGATTTTACTTCCTCTTCTGTGGCTATGCTCCATTTCCAGAAAAGCTCCTTTCCTTTGCCGAAATCCACCTCTATAGGGACTGCGAAGTCCTTGAGTATGCGCAGCGAAACCCTGCGCAATGGCTCCATGACCGAGTCCTTCAGCACTGTTTCCTTCTTAAGCGCCTCGACTGTGTCCTGGTCTTTCGGGTTGAGCGTGCCAACATATCTTTCCAGCTGGGCATGCTGCTCAGGCAGGTAGTACAAAGGGCTGCCGCCTATCTTCAGCGAAGATATCCTCAGTTTTTTTGAATCGGCGAGCTCAGAAAGCATGGCACTGCTTATCAGCTGGTCCTTCCCGATTTTCACTGATATCTGGCTTGGCAGCACAGGGCCGTCTTTCCTTATGATTTCAATAATGGTCTCACGGTAATCCATGATTTCCAGAGACCCGCGCCAGCTTTAAATATTTTTGCTCAGGGCTTCAGCCATTTAACTTCATAATAAGTAACGTCGGTTTCCTCATCCACAATCCCAAGCAAAAGCCGTTTCTTGGTTGAATGCGCAACCCTGTTCTTTGCTGAGAAATCATACCATGTCATCGTATCGCCCTCGTGCACGGCATACACTATCCACTTTGCATGGTCCTCCCCCGGCTTCACCCCCCTGCCGTAAACCCTGAAATCAGCGCCGAATTTCAGCGCTGTCTTGACTATGAAGCCCCGGTCCCTCAAATCCCGGTAGACGCAGTACCGTATCCATATGTTTTTCTCAACCTTTCTTGCCATTTTCAGGAACTTGTCAAAATCAACAGGCTTTCCCCTGCCGTCAACTATATCAATTGAGCCCCTGTCAAAGAGGTACAAAGCTTCCACCAGGCTGAGCTGCACCCTGCCGTTCTTCAGCTTCTCACCGAAGCAGGACTTATCAAACAGGACATGCGCAGCCTCTGAATTTTCGGTAAGAATCCTTTCATGTGCAAATTCCGCTGTTACTTTGTCTTTCATAAGTTTTCAAGAATCAAAACCCAGTTTAAAAGGTTTATGAATATTGCATTACTGCCCGAACTTCAGTATGTGCACCTGCCTTGTCTGAAGGTTCACAATCGGCACTCTTCCCGGTTCCGGATGATGGCCAACTTTCTCCTGGTATGGGGTTTTTGCCTGCCAGCAGCTGCCCATTATCATGGTCGCATTCCT
>JAGVYJ010000046.1:15934-17925 GCA_018303315.1 Candidatus Woesearchaeota archaeon
CCTGTAATTTGCAACTGCTGTCTTGTGCAGGTGCCCTGCCAGGAAGAAATCAGGCACAGGGTCAATTATCAAAGAGTCATGCTCAGGGTCGGGGATGTATCTTGTTGAGCTGTGGCTCGGCCCCAGGTGTCTCCTCTGCAGGAGATATTTCATCACAAGGTCTCCCCTGTCATAGCCGCCTGCCTTCCTTATGCTGCCCACATTTGAGATGAAATAGTCAAAAGAATAGCCGTGGTACATCAGCACAACGAAGCCCGGAAACCCTGCATCTGCATCTATGTTCACATAGCAGGGATTGCTGAGGCTGAGCACGTTTGGCATGGCATTAATCTTGGATGCAAATTCCTCAGGGAGCGATGGCTGGGGCTCTGAAATCCTGACAGCGTCGTGGTTTCCCGGGCAGATAATGACCTTAATCCTCTCCGGAATCTGCCTGAGCAGCTGGTAAAGGGCCTCGTATTGCTGGTAGATGTCAGGGATGTCCTGCTCCTTGTCCTGCGCCGGATATACGCCAACCCCGTCCACAAGGTCGCCGCCGATAAATAGGTATTTCAGATTCATAGCTATTTCCCTCTGCCTGTCGCTGCCTGTCTCCCCCTTAAGCCAGGCAATGAATTTGCCAAATTCGCTTCCAAGGAATTTCTCCGAGCCAACATGGATGTCTGAGATAAAGGCAAGATAGCCGGGCTTTGCAGCTTTTTTCAGTTCTTTTGTCAGGGGCACTTCCGGCCAGAGTATGTTGTTCGCAAAGAGTATATTCTCTCCCGGCACCCCCACGACTGCAATTATTTCATCCAGGCTTATGTCCTGCGCCTGTTCCAGAAGCTCTGGCTTGTTCTTGTTTACAAGCACAGATATCGAGCCGGAAGGGTCCTCGAGTACGAGGATGAGGTTATTGTTTTTCGTGATGTTCTTCTCTGAGACTATGCCTATTATCGACACTGTTGACCTGTCTGTTTTCCCCTTTACTCTTTTTATTGATGTCACATTCTGCAGCTCCTGCCTCTGTGCCAGCATGGCGCTGAGCCTGTTGTATCTCTGGTTGAAATAGTTGACAAAATCCGAGAAATCCCTCTTCCTCGATTTCTCGGTGTAGTTGAAAAGCACCTGCACTGGCGCGTCATCGTGGATTTCCGGCTTTTGGGCTTCCTGCACTTCGTGCGTTTCCTGGGGGGTTTCCAGCGCTTGCCTCAGCTTGGAATATGCCTTTGGCAGGGTGGTGTTCTCTGAACGGGCCTTCAGCTTTTCCACCTCGCTCCAGTTGATGTCCTGGTGCGCCTTTGCGAGATCCAGCGTGTCCTTGGTGAGCACAAGTACGTTGTCGTCATTAGCTATCTCGATAAACCCCTCGCTGCCTATTCTGTCAAGTATTTCGGGGCTTACAAGTATGTTGTGCTCCAGCAGTTTCCTTATTGCCTTCCGCCTGAAATCGTCTTCCATGAGAGAATGCCTAAACTTCAAGGGCTGTAAGGAGCAGTTTCCTGACTTTTGCAGTCATCGCCCTGCCGGCCGGCAGCGACACAACCCTTGTCCTTCCATGCCTGCCCTTGCTCACCACTTTTGCGTTTATCAGGCCAAGCATGTCAAGCTCCGAGACTATGTCTGACAGCCTTCTCTGCGTCAATGGCTTCAACCCTATCCTCGCGCACAATGAGCGGTAAATGTCATAAACATCCCCTGTGTACATCTTCTTAAGCTCTGAAGAGTATATGGCATACAGTGTTGCCTGAAACTGCTTTGGCTGGGTCAGCACCATCTCTGTTATCCTGTCCCTTTCAATCTTGTTCTCCGCTTCGTCTATGTGCTCCAGCTCAAGCTTTTTGAACCTGTTCCTTTCCGCGATTTCCCCGGCCACGCGGAGTAATTCCAGGGCTCTCCTGACATCACCGTGCTCCCTGGCTGCATAGGCTGCGCATTTGGCCAGCACGCCGTCCCCTACCACTCCCTCCACGAAGGCTGTACGTGCCCTCTCCTGCAGTATGTCCTGTATC
>JAGVYJ010000006.1 GCA_018303315.1 Candidatus Woesearchaeota archaeon
CGATCTACATCATGGATGCATCTGCACTGGCTGCGATTGCAGCACTTAAGAATGCAAGGTTCCCAAAGTACGAAAACGACCAGCTGGATTACAAAACCCTGACCAAAACCAGGCTTCCGGTCACAAAGACGCCAATTGCAGTCACTGTCAGCAAGATAGGCTCGCACCTGCTAGTGGACACATCCCACGAAGAAGAGCCGTATATCGAGGCCAGGCTGACCGTAACAACGGCAGGCGATGGTTCGATTTGTGCACTTCAGAAAGGTGGGGAGGCTACGCTGACGCTCGATGAGATAAAGGCAATGGTTGAGCTTGCGAAAAAGAAGGCAAGAGAGCTTGAAAAATATCTGGAGGCATGAGCATGCCTGATACAAAATACGACCGGGCCAGGATTATAGGCGCGAGAGCCCTACAGCTTTCCATGGGAGCCCCATTCCTCATCAAGCTCAGCAAAAAAGAACTCGAAGAGCTGAATTACAACACTATTGCGATTGCCAAGCGGGAATACAAGGAAGGCGTGATACCTATAACAGTAAAGCGCCAGTGAAGTTCTCATGCAAAACTATAAATAGCGCCCTTCCCTAATGGATATCCTCTCAGGAGGTCTCTTATGGAAAACACAGGCAACATGCTGGAAGCAATCAAAGATTTCCCGGAGCAGATGCTTCGGGCATATGAGCTGGGGAAGGATGTCACTGTTCCCGGCAAATTACAGAACATCATTGTATGCGGCATGGGCGGCTCTGCCATACCCGGAGACTTCCTCAGGTCCTATGCAGGATTGGCCATCCCTCTCGTAACAAACCGGGAATATTCTCTGCCAGAATATGTGGGGCCCGGTTCCCTGGTTTTTCTGGTGTCATATTCAGGCAATACAGAGGAAACTGTCAGCTGCTTCAGGGACGCAATGCACAGGCATGCCAGGATGGTGGTTATTACCAGCGGGGGCTACCTTGCAGAGCTCGCAGGCAGGCACAACATACCCAAAATAATTGTGCCCTCAGGCATCCAGCCAAGGGCGGCGCTTGCGTACCTGTTCTTCCCGATGCTCAAGGTATTGTCAAATTCAGGGCTCATTGAGGAGCCGCTGGAGGAGATTAGAACAGCAAAGAGGGTTCTGGCAGGCAGCAGCTTCCAGGAGCAGGCCAAAGGCCTTGCAAGGAACATTGCAGGGAAAATCCCGCTGATATATTCCTCCTCCAGACTTTATCCTGCAGCATACAGGTGGAAGACACAATTCAACGAGAATTCAAAGACGCATGCATTTGCAAATGCATTCTCTGAGCACAACCACAACGAGCTTGTGGGCTTCACTGTGCTCAAGGCAGACTACCACGTAATCTTCCTGATTGACGAGAAGGACCATCCTCAGATACAGAAGCGGATAAGGATTGCGAAGGACATCATCTCTAAATCAGGCGTAAGGTCGACGGAAATCCTTCTAAGGGGGGATAATTTCCTGGCAAAGCTCATGTCGGCTGTGCACATAGGGGATCTGGTGAGCTATTACCTGGCAACCGAGTACGGCATCGACCCCAGCCCTGTCCACCTTATTGAGCAGCTAAAGCAGCAGTTGAAATGAAATGGCAGTCATCGCTTTAGACGTGGGCGGCACCAACATCAGGGCAGCACTGGTTTCCCGCAACAAAATTGTCAGGCGCGCTGTGAGCCGGACAGTAACCAAGAGGGGCAGCAAAGGCCTGCTTGCGGCCATCCGGGCGGCAGTCATAAGCGTTAAGGGCAGGGGAATAGAAGGTATCGGGGTAAGCATAGCCGGAGAGATAAAAGGGGGCATAGTGCTTTCCAGCCCAAACCTGCCGCTGAAGAACTATCCCTTGGCAGCAAGGCTGAGGCAGTTGTTCAGGGTTCCTGTGAGGATAGAGAATGATGCAAAATGCTTCCTTCTTGGCGAGCAGCATCATGGCATTGCCAGAAAGACAAGACATGCCGTAGGCATAACTTTGGGCACAGGGCTGGGAGGCTCGGTGGTTTCTGAAGGTACTCTGCTCAGAGGCAGAGGCCAGGCTGGGCACCTTGGGCATATGATTATCTCGGTCGATGGCAGAAAATGCAGCTGCGGAAGCCATGGCTGCCTGGAGGAATATGTGTCTGCAAGGGCACTTATGCGATATGCGCATGGCTTAAAGGCCGGAAACCCGGAGGAGGTGTACAGGCTGGCGCTCAGGGGGAATCCCAAAGCCAGGGCAGCTTTCAGGAAATTCGGGCATTACCTCGGAATAGCGATGAGCAATATTGTAAACCTTTTCGACCCGGACATCATTGTGGTTGGCGGCAACATAAGCAAAGCCTGGAAATTCTTTCTTCCAAAGGCCAGAGCAACAATGAAGGCCCTAGCCTGGCTTGACCATCTTCCGGCAGTCAGGAAATCAAAGCTGGGTGATGATGCTGCACTGCTCGGGGCAGCAGGTCTGCTGGCATAATATTTTTATACACTGTTCTGATTGCTGTTTTTATGAAAGCGTATGTGCAGACAACTGAGTATACCTCGGGGGCAGCCTGCCTGCTCATGGTCTTGAACCATTTTGATGCCAAAGTTAAGTTCAGCCGGGACAAGGAGTTCGAGCTCTGGCAGAGAATAGCCATGCTTCCGAGCCGGTCCGGCAATGTCTATGCAATGGGAAGAATCACGCATGCTGCCAAGATACCGACTACCGTGGTTGTGGGTGAAAAGGACTACAGGTTCCCTCTCTACAGGTTCTACAAGATGAAGCTCAAGGAAGTGAAGGATACGAATTTCATGTCCCAGAAATTCTATCGCGAAGCTGTGGAAGCTGGAGTTGATATTGAGATAAGGGCTTTTGATATTGAGGAGGTCAAGCGCCTGCTGCAGGATGGAAAGGTGATAATAATCCGGCTTAACTCTTCTGTGCTCATAAACGAGAGGAAGCCTTTTGCCAATTTCTTCGTATTATACGGGTTTGCTGACAGAAGCTTTGACATGATGGACCCTTTCCATGGCGAGCGGAAAGTTGAGGAATCAATGCTGTCGCAGATGTTCGAGACTGTCCGCACAAAATGCAAGCGGGACAACCGCATGGTAATCCTCGGCTGACTACTCCCATTCTATTGTGGCCGGCGGCTTGTGGGTAACGTCTATAAAAACCCCGCTGACATAACCTGGCTTGGTCAGTGCTGCTGCCAGCTCCCTGCAGACCTTTTCCGGCAGGTCGACGAACCTGGCTGTCATGGCTTCCCTGGAATAAACAGGACGAAGCACAACAGATTCCCTGCTGCTGCCGTCCACGGAAACCGGCACAAGCACAACGGGCATCATCCAGATTTTCTCATAAAGGCCGTGCTTCCTGATGACCTCATTGGCGATACTGTCCAGCTCCTGGAGCAGGGAGATTCTCTGCCCGGTAAGCGTGCCTCCGAGAAATTCAACGCTCTTAATCCGCTCAGGGCTCAAAGTGTAAACAACCCGATTAATCTCCCGTATCTTATTTGTAATCGCTGAGGAAACCTCTTCCAGCTTTTTCCAGTCAAGCGGCCCTGAAAGGGCAACGGGGTTCCGGTATGTCCTGCTGTCCCCCTGGACGCCAACGCTCTGCACAGGCAGGATTTCTGCCGTCATCCTCTCAGGCAGCATCCCGGAAAGCTCGGATTTTATGTCAGTGAGATTTTCTGGCAATGAAGCTGTCTCCTCGCAAATAATCCTGACTGCAAGCCCGGGGCCCGGGAATGGATGCCTCCATACAAGCTCGTGGGGCAGACCAAGCCTCTCGCCAAGGGCCCGCACCTCGTCCTTGTAAAACTGCTCCAGTGGCTCTATAAGCTTTCCCTGCCCGATAAGCTCGTCGATTACAGGCACGCGGTTGTGGTGTGTCTTTATCACCGCAGAATGCCTTGTCCTGCCTGTCTCGATGGTGTCAGGATAGATAGTTCCCTGCGCTATCATCCAGTTGTCGCTGTCTATCCTGAACTTTCCTATTGTTTCATTCAGCACATCAATGAAAGTCTGGCCTATGATGTGCCTTTTAAGCTCCGGGTCGACCACGTCAGCAAGCCTTTCAAGGAAAATGCTGCCGGCATTCACCACCTTCAGATTGTCGAAGCCAAGCCTGACAAGGGCCTGATGAATCTCGCTGCTCTCATTTTTCCTCATGAGGCCTGTGTCGATGTGCAGCCCATACACCTGGCTTTTTCCGAGCGCCTTATTAAGCAGGGCGAAAGCTACTGTGGAATCGACCCCGCCGCTGACAAGAAGGAAGACTTTCCTGCCTGCAACCTTATCCTTTATCATGCCTGTCAATTCTGCCGCAACATCCCCTATTTTCCAGTCCCGGCTGCATCCGCAGATGTCCAGGAAATTGTCCAGTATCTTCATGCCGTGCTCGGTGTGGGTCACTTCTGCGTGAAACTGGATGCCAAAAATCTTTCCAGCCCTGTTTGCAATGGCAGCATTGCTGCCTTGGCCCGATGAGGCGATTGCCTGAAAATCCTTTGGCAATGAAGTAACTTCATCCCCATGGCTCATCCACACAGTTTCCTCAGCCCCTAACCCTTTGAATAAGCCCTGCCTGCTGAGGATTTTCAGCCTGGTGACACCATACTCCTTGTTATTTCCTAGCACAACTGTGCCGCCAAAGTGCTTTGCTATAAGCTGGTGGCCGTAGCATATGCCCAGCACCGGCACCCCAAGCCCAAAAATCCCGGCATCATATTTTGGCGCCTCTTTCTCATATACCCCTGATGGGCCTCCGGAAAGTATTATCCCCCTGGCATGCCTCAGCCGGTCAGCACTCACCTCAGAATCAAAAATCTCAGAATACACACTAAGGCGCCTAATCCTGTTTGCAATAAGGTGGGCATACTGGCCTCCAAAGTCAAGGACTGCAATAGTATCCATGACTCCGGAAACTAAATCCTGATTTATAAATCTACCTCTTCAGCCGGACACAGGCGACAAAGCTTTAAATAAAGTTACTGCACTCCCAGTGGCATGATTCTCAAGTGGCTGAAACTGCACAACATCAGGAGCTATACAAATGCAGCAATAGAGTTCCCTGAAGGCACGCTGATGCTTGCCGGTGACGTGGGGGCAGGGAAATCGACAATACTGATGGCAATTGAGTTTGCGCTTTTCGGCCTTCTGCGCGGCATTCTGGATGGCTCCCATCTCCTCAGGCATGGGAAAAGCCAGGGGAGCGTGGAGCTGTGCTTCATGCTCGGCACTACTGAAGTGATTGTCAAGAGGGCCCTAAAGAAAGTCAACTCCGATGTCAGGCAGGATTCAGGGCATCTGATAATTGACGGCAGGAAGCAGGAATATACAGCCTCTGAGCTGAAGGCAAGATTATTCGAGCTGCTCGGCTATCCGAAAGATCTTGTAACGAAATCAAAGTATCTCATTTTCCGGTATACAGTCTATACACCCCAGGAGGAGATGAATGCGATTCTTAGCGCTGACTCTGAGTTCAGGCTTGATACCCTCAGGAGGATTTTCAAGGTTGACAAGTACAAGCGCATCCGGGAGAACACTGTTGTGATAAACAGGGATATAAGAGAGAAAATAAGGGAGCTCCAGGGCAGGATTGCTGATTATGCTGAGAAATCCGAGGCTGCAAAACTGCTTGAAACCCAATACAAATCAGCCATGAAGCAACATGAGGAGCTTTCCAGGCAGGCACAGAAAGCAGGCAAGGCACTGAAGGAACAGCAGGCGAAGCTCGCAGAGACTGAAAAGCAGATGCTTGGCTATACGGAAGCGATGTCAAAGACAGCCAGCCTTGATTCTTCACTCAAGGAAATCATATCCTCAAGAACCGAACTCAAACAGGAGGAATCGGAACTCCAGCAGGGCATAGCAAAACTCACGGAAAAAATCGGGCTGATGAAGCTGCCGGCCGTGAAATCTGATGTCCATGAACTGGAGGCTGAGCTGCATAATGCCGAACTGAAGTTCAGGGAGCTGTCTGATGCGGCTGGCAAAATAAGGTCTGAGCTATCCCTTGTCAGGGCCAACATTGACAGCTCAAACAAGCAAATGGGGGAAATCAGGGCAAGCCAGGCAATGCTTAATGAAAAGCAGGAGCTGCTGGAAAAAACAGGCACTGGAAAAACCGCTGAACTTGAAAGGCAGCTTGAGACGCTGATGAAAGGTCATGAGGAATTGCTGAAGGACATCTCTGTCGAGGAAAGCCAGGGCAGGCAGGCAAGGCAGAGGCTGGAACAGCTAAGGCAGGCAAATGTATGCCCGCTGTGCCTGACGGAACTTGACAAAACGCACAAGCACAACATCACTTCAGATGCAGAAAAAACTATACAAAGATGCGAAGCACGCCTGCAGGCCCTGTCGCGGAAAAAGGAAAAGCTTGCAGATAAAGCGCAGGAAATGAAACTGCTTATACAACAGGGAAGAAAATCAGAGCTCAAGGCTGCTGAACTCGGGGCCCAGATAAACGAGCTTAAGTCCAGAATCAACTCAAGGCCTGCACTGGAAAAAGAGCTTGTCCGCCTGGCCAAAATGGAGCAGAGCCTGCTGGCCCGCGATAAGGAATTCAGGGAACAGAAACTGGTCAGCCAGGAAAAGCTGATTGCTGAACTGAAATCTGTGTTGCAGCAGGCCAGGAAGGCAGAGCTTGAAGCACTGGACAAGGCGAATCTGGAACTGATGCTAAAGGACAGGAAATCCAGATATGATGCTGTGCTCCAAAGGCTTCAGAGACTCAAGCAGGAAATAGGAAAAATCAACAAGGAAAAGATTTTGCTGAGTCAGGATATCAGGAAATTCGGAGATATAGGAAGTTCACTGGAAAAAGAAAAGCAAAGGCTTGCTGCTCTTCAGATTGAGGAAAAAGAGCTCAGTGTCAGGAAAGCGGAATCTGCCAAGGAAGAGGAATCTGTGTCAGGCCAGCTTAAATCAATACTGGAAGAACTGTCAAGAAAGGAACTGTACCGGAAGCAGATAAGCTCCCACCTTCACTTGTCCAACTGGATGTCTGAGCTTTTCTCCAAGCTGCTGGAAACCATGGAAAGGCATGTCATGGTGAGAATCCACCAGGAATTCAATGATGTTTTCCAGCAGTGGTTTGCGTTGCTCATGGAACAGGAAAACCTCTCTGTGCGGCTTGGCGAGGACTTCGGCCCTGTTGTTGAGCAGAACGGCTACGAGTCTGACATCTCCAGCCTGTCAGGAGGGGAGCGCACAAGCTGTGCGCTTGCATACAACCTTGCGCTGAATAAGGTGATAAACGACGTCATCACTTCCATTCATACAAAAGACCTGCTCATACTGGACGAGCCCACTGACGGGTTTTCCTCTGAGCAGCTGGACAAGGTGAGGGACGTGCTTAACGAGCTTGCTGTAAAGCAGGTCATACTGGTCAGCCATGAGGACAAGGTTGAAAGCTTCGTCCAGCACGTGCTGAGAGTGGTAAAGCATGAGCATGCCTCTGAAGTTCACTAAAGATTTATAAAGGCAATTTGGGTAAGCCTGAGTGATGTTAGGCAGGATAAGGAAAGAGGTGAGAGATGTCAGCAGAGTGCAGCACATAGTGAAAATCCTTATCGGTCATGGTCTTGGCTATTACCTCCATGAACTTAACCTCAGGCATCTGGTGCCCATTGGCAAAAGGCTCCAGCCAGACACATTCTCAAAAAGACATGACCTGCCGAAGAGGGCAAGGTTCGCCCTTGAGGAGCTCGGCGGGGTGTTCATCAAGCTCGGCCAGTTCCTGAGCCTAAGACCCGACCTTATTCCGCACGAGTATGCAGACGAATTCAGGAATCTCCAGGATAATGTAAGGCACTTTCCCACCGCTCAAGCCAGGAAAATAATTGAGCAGGAGCTGAAAAGGCCTATTGAAACCTTATTCTCACATTTTCCTGATGAGCCGATTGCAGCAGCTTCTGTGGCCCAGGTCTACAGGGCAGTGCTTAAGAGCGGGGAAATTGTTGCAGTAAAAGTGCAGCGTCCTGGTATTGAAGAGCTCTTCGAGTCTGATTTCGACATTTTGTACAGGCTGGCACTGCTCGCAAAGAAGCGCATGCGCCATGAATATTTTGATCCATTAAAGGTTGTCAAGGAATTTGAAAGCTATACGAGGTCAGAGCTGGATTTCCTGAAAGAAGCCCATAATATTGCTGTTATAAAAAAGGCGCTTGCACATAACAAGAAAGTGGTAATACCCAAGCCTTACCTGGAGCTGTCCACATCAAAGCTTTTAGTGATGGAGTTTATTGATGGCACTGAAGTGAATCATCTGCCTTCAAATATCACCCGCAAGCAGCGTGCTGAGCTGGCAAACACAATCTCCAACATGGTTTTTTCCCAGATATTCGAGCACGGCTATTTCCATGCTGACCCCCATCCGGCAAACATATTTGTAATGAAGAGCAGGAAGATAGCCCTGCTTGATTTCGGCATTGTCGGCTTCCTTAACAGCAGGCTCAGGCAGCATATAGGGGAATTGTTCGTTGCCCTGATAAACGGCGACGCAGAGGGGCTTGCGCAAAGCTTCCTTGACCTTGGCATCGTCGAGGGGCAGGTAGACAAGGACGAGCTTGCCATGGCGCTCAGGGATGCCTTGGGGGAGTATTACGGGATAGGCCTTGACAGGATAGAGATGAAAGTTGTATTCAACAAGCTGCTGCATGTAGCCCAGCAGTTTAACATCCACCTTCCGGCAAACTTCATATTGTTTGGGAAGGCCATGGTGACGCTTGAAGGAGTGGGCGAGCAGCTCTACTCCGAATTCAATCTTGTGGAAACTGCCAGGCCTTATGTCAGGCAGCTCAGGCACAAGCAGACAAGCCTGCGGGAGCTTGCGAAAGAGCTTTCCAAAAGCAGGTATAAGCTGGCTGCCAACATTGTCCAGCTGCCCGGCCAGGTGACAGACATCCTGTCCCGGCTGCAGGATGGGGAGCTTAAGGTCCAGCTACAGCACGAAGATGTAAGAAACCTTACAGCTGAAATAAGCAAAGCAACCACCAGAGTCACTTACGGGCTTTTGGTTGCTGCACTGATAATTGCCACAACATTCCTTCAGCTAGCCAGGCCCGGGCCGACTATTTTCAATATTCCTATACTTACGCTTGCAATCCTGATGTTCACCCTCTATATAGCATTCAGGCTGCTGAGGTCATGATGGCAAAATCGATGGTCCATAAAGCTGTAAAGAAATTTTTCAGCCTGCTTGGTTTTCAGCCTGCTTGGCCGTAAGTCAACAAGGAAAAAGGCAATGTATGCAGTGCACCAGGGCAAAAAGTATGCCTTTGAAATAATCAAGGACCCACACTCCAAGGCTGTTGCAAAGAGGGTTTTGAGGGAAGCAAGAAAGCTGGAGAAAAAAGCCAGGCCTTATGAGAAAAGGGCTGTTAGGAAGATAAAGAAGGCAATGAGATAATATGCGCCGGGCGGGACTTTCCTTCTGACAAGCCGATATAACCCCTAGAACGGCGAAGCCGTTCCGTGGGATTGAGCGAATGCGAAATCCCACATTGCGCAGGAGTTTGACAGTCTGTCAAAATGTTGAACCCGCGCCGCAGCCTTGGCAAGGCTGAATCATGGCCACTAGACTACCGGCGCACAAAGCTTCTGAATCCATGCTTTGTATTTAAAGGTTTCTTGGCTCAGGGATTTAGCATAGCCTATTCAAACGACATGATGATTCCGCCAGTGCAATGAGGAGAAGCAGGCCTGCTAACCGAAATCCGGGGTTGTCTCGCTTATTAGCCGGAAGAATGACTGGCGAGAAGAACCCTCTTAGCGAATTGAAGCCCGGATTCAGAGACTTTGAACATCTGCAGATTAATTATTCTTCAACCATAAAGAAACCACTCAATAGTGATGAATTTATCGAAACATTTATAAACTGTGCTGGACTCCACATTTGTTGATACAACTACAGCTACAGCTGTCTTAAGCTGGGGGATTTAAATTGCAATTAGTAGAACTCATACTTCACTACAGGCCATCATACGACAGTGCAAGAAACGCTATAGCCGGGCATTCAAAAGCACTGGCACATTCAGTGATCATAGGCGCGTCTACTTTAAGCCTGGCCGCATTGTTTTATGCTGGAAATGGCAATACTGTGCGTGCACAGCCTCCTGATTTAACCCCTACACCAACACCAGCTGTTCAGCAGCAAGTTTATTCTTCTGAAGAGACTTTTAATAATAAAGGAATTGAGTACGTGCTCATAAGACAAGACACCGGCAGGAAAGAAGGCATTGTTATGCCACTGGAAATATGGAAATACGCTAAAAAACAGGGAGAAAGTGTTGTTGGCACTCTTTTGACTTCTGAATATGAACAATTCGGCTATAAACGAGTCACTTTTTCCAATTTGACTATTCAATATCAATTTGATAAAGATGGCAAAGTAACTGAACAAAGCTATGCTAACCTTCTTGATGATCTTGAAAATGTTTTAGCATCTCAAGGTATCTCTTACAGAGATGTCTTAGCTAACTTCAAAGGAATTCCTCATGTTGGAGATCGAAGCGCAATAGAAGCAGGCCTATCCTTGGACCAGATAATTAAATTACGTGATGCTGAATTCTCCGTATTAAGCCCTGAAATAAGAGCTTGGGTAATTGAAAAATATGGGCAACAGTATTGGAGCGCAATTGGCGCCTGGGTTGGCAGCTTTGGTTATGAAGCTGATGTTCCCTTCTCTGGCGCAATATTCCAGAGAAATGTCACGTTAGTGGGAAAAAATCCCAGAGCCGGCATACCCGCAGGGAGTATAGTGACTGCTGATGTAGGCTTGCAGATTTTGGATATACAAAATGATTTGAAAGACGCTCCCGGATATATGCCCTTTGTACCGCCGGAGGCTTTTGAATTAAAAACAGCAGAAGATTTCAGGATACAGCAATTGGCAACTCGAACACCTACACCAACTCCTGTAATTCACACCGCAACACCTACTCCAACACGGACTACAACTCCTACAGCTACTCCAACTCCTACGAAGGAGTCCAGTCCGCAGGCAACTGCAACACCTGTACCTCCAACAGCTACTCCCAGCCCAACACCAACCAATACACCTGTTCCTCCAACCCCTCCGCCAACTGCAACACCAATACCCACTCAAATAGTACCTCCAACTCCCACACCAGGAGATCCAGAATTATAAGCAGGACCATAAGCACAAATGAATAAATCAGTCGCAGCAGGAATTGCATTTTTGTTTTTACTAATTATAACTCCTTTGGTTTTTGCTCAGGATTCAACTGCTCCCCAAATAGCGATATACGCGGGAGATGATGCAACTGGCACCCACACGCATGAAACAACCTCATTAACAGTCTATGCAAATCTCTGGAATAATGATTTTGAAAGCGACGTTATCATATGTCAGATTGACTGGAATGAGGGCAGTGGCTGGGAATCAGCAAGTACAGGAGCAGAAAATCAAACTTACAATGTCAGCCATACTTACGCTTCTTATGGAAACAAATCTGTTAATTACAGATGTGTCAGCGGCGGAGGCACGACTTCTGGACACGTGCAGCACACTGATTATGATAATATAACCTTAATTGACCCAAGCGCTGATCCAAGTCCTCCTCAAGTTAATATCTTCCTTGGCGAATGGCCTACTGGTGTACATCATGAGACCATTACTTCCTACACTGTCTATGCAAATCTCTGGAATTTTGATGCTGAAAGCACTGTTACAGGATGTTGGGTTGACTGGAATGACGGTGCCGGCCGGGAAAGTGTAACAACAGGAACAGAGGCAACTACCTATATTGTAAATCATACTTATTCCACATTGGGCAACAAGACTGTAAACTATGCTTGTTCAAACGGTGTTGGAAATAGTTCTGGCAATTTACAGCATACTGATTTTGATTGGGCTGTTGTGGGAAACCTTGCAGATGCAAGCCCTCCTTCAACAAAAATATTCCTTGGAAACAGTTCTGGCGGAAATGAAACTCAAAGTGCTTCATTAACCGTCTGGGCAAACCTGAAGAATGTTGACAGCCTCAGCATCATCACTGCTTGCAGTGTGGATTGGAACGAAGGTTCAGGTTGGGAGGCAGTGAGCACAGGATTTGAGTTGGTCAATTACAGTATTACCCATACTTTTGCAACAAGTGGCAATAAAACAGTAAACTACAGCTGCACAAGCTCCGGAGGTACAAGCTCCGGAAGCAATCAATATACAAATTTTGATGTTATTGAAATATTGCCTGTTGCTGCTGATTTCTCACCTCCTGAGTTTTTCAACTTAACGACAACTCCGGCAAGTCCACAGAGCTATACACCTGGTCAGACTTACCAGGTTAATGCGACAATCACTGATGAAACTGGAGTTACGTCAGTTTCTTTTGAGTTTAACGGTGTTAATTACACTACCTTCAATCAAACTGGAAATGAATACTCAATCGTATTTACTGATTTAGCTGCCGGGAATTATAATTACAGATGGTACGCTTCCGATGTAAAGGGTCAGTCAAATAATACAGGAAATCTCGTCTACGCTGTAAATAAGCTGCCCACTGAAATCAATGTGACTATAGATGGTGCAATTAATCAAAACATTACAATAAATTATACTCAATTGGTCAGCATCAGTGCCTCAGGCACATTTGGGGTTGAAGGCCTGTTTCTCAACGACACTGCTCTGGAAAATCCTTTTAGCAACTTACTACTTAACGGAGGATTCTATAATGTTACCGGGATTAATTTCGAAAGTCAGAATCATTCAGAAAGCAGAGTAGCGGTATTCATCACTGTCCTGCCATTATCATCGAACATTAGCCTTTTTCTTAATTCAGCTCAAGCAAATCTTACTGTAGAGGAGAATACTCCAATCAATTTCACTGCAATACTTGCTGGCCCAATAACCGGTTTCATTGAAATCCTTGTGGATGGAATAACCAGTATTGTCACTGGTTTTGGTTCAATAACAACATCTTATGCTATAAATACGACTGGTATCCACATCGCTACGAGTGTATTTACCGGAAGCCAAAACGCCACAGCTTCGAATGAAACATTTAACATTACGGTCGTGGATACTGTTCCTCCTTTAGCTGTGTCAAATCTCGTTACTGAAAGCGTTAACCCCAGCAATATAGTATGGAACTGGACAAATCCTTCAACCTATGATTTTACA
Organism: Candidatus Woesearchaeota archaeon; assembly: GCA_018303315.1. GTDB lineage: Archaea > Nanobdellota > Nanobdellia > Woesearchaeales > JAGVYJ01 > JAGVYJ01. The sequence continues at coordinate 13,101 of JAGVYJ010000006.1, forward strand.
AATGCCATACTGTATTTCAATGGCACTAATGTTGTGAATACAACGATGGATAAATACGGGGCTTCTGGTTTATTGCCAAGTTCTGTCTATACTTTGACTATTAACACAATAGACGATGATAATAACATAAATCTTACAAATGTAACTAGTGTAGTGATGACACTTGCTGATGTCCTTGCACCATTGATTGAAAACGTACTTGAACCTGCCGACCCTTCAGTTTATACTGTCTCCGGAATATTTTTCTTTAATGCCACGGTAACCGATGATGTCAAAGTGGGAACAGTAATCTTCCAGTTCAATAACGTCAATTACACTGCCGCACCCCTCCAAACCGGGGAGTACAGCCAGAACTTTACCTCATTAGCTGCTGGCGTTCATACATACAAATGGTACGCCAATGATACAAGCGGCAATCAAAACATATCCGGCAATTTCAATTTCACTGTTAACAAAGCAAGTACCACAACAACACTTTACATAACCGGCTTGCCTGACCAGGATGTTACAGTTAATTATTCTTCACCTCTCAACGTTACAGCTGTGACCACAGGCGGGAATGTTTTGCTGCTCAGGGACTTCAGTTCAATAAGCAATCCTGACACATCAAGATTGGCTGTTGGAAGCTACAGCTATTTTGGAACAAACGGAGGCAATGCAAACTTCACTGGCAGTGTTTCACCCATACAAACCTTAACTGTCGTACAGATATCTCCATATATCGAATTGCTGCTTAATGGAAACGCAAGCAATGTAACTTCGGACATAGAAGATTTTGTCAATATTACAGTGCAGCTTCTTGCGGGTGAGGCATCCTTCAATGTCTACCAGAACGGAAGCCTGCTTAATACAAGCACTAACATCACACTAATCAGGGAATATAATGTTCCTTCAGTTGTCAATATATCTGCAAATATGAGTTCCACTCAGAACTTCACAGCATTTTCTGCAGCAAGAAACATAAATGTTGTAAATGTACGACCTCCCTTGGCTGTATCAGGGTTAGCAAATCAGAGTTCTACTCCAACTAATATATATTGGAACTGGACTAATCCTGCAAGCAAAGACTTTAACCACAGTATTATTTATCTAAACAACAGTCAGGTAGCAATTACCAGCAATAACTTCTATAATGCAAGCAATTTATCAGTATTGCAGCCATATATCATTACAATTAATACTGTTGACGCAGCTGGAAATGTCAATACTGCCAATGTATCAAGTGTTGCTTTCACTTCAGATGGATTTGCACCTGCTTACTCCAATCTTGCAGCGCCAGGAGCTATAGTATACTCACCAGGAACTTTGTATGTATTTTCATCTGCATGGACTGATAATCTGGGAATGTCTGGTGTCATCTTAACTTTCGATGGTGTTGGAAACACAGCATCCCAGAATGGAACTATCTATGATGTCACACTTTCAGATCTTGCTGCAGGAAGTTACCAATACAACTGGACAGGAACTGACATTGCGGGCAATACCAATTCAACACCTACCTCAACCTTAACTGTCTTACAGCAGGGCACTGCAACCGACCTTATCATCAATGGCTTAACAAACCAAAATGTTTCAATTAACTTCAGCTATCAAAGCAATATATCTTTCACTACAACCAATGTTTCTGCTTCATTATACAGAGATGGACAGCTAATAGCAGCTGGTTTTGAGAATCTGACATTTGGAGCTGGAACTTACGAATATGTAGCAATCAATAATGGCAATCGGAATTTTACGGCAAGCAACTCAAGCTTTAACCTGACAGTGCTTCCCATCGCTTCCCAAATATCCCTTTTACTCAATGGCACCCAGGGTAATCTCACTATGGAGGTAAATTCTCCAGTGAATCTGACTGGTATACTTTTTACCCCAGAAGGCGGCCTTTTGATGGATTGGGACATAGGTGGGGGCGAAAGACTGGGTGTTGTACCCCCCAATCTTTCCAATGTAACCGAGCTTCGTATATTTGATGACCTTGGCACTAATGCAGTCATTCTTTTCTATGCACAAACTCAGAACTTTACGGAGAGCAGAGTAAACTACAATGCGAGTGTTGTGGACACAACAAGCCCAGCGGCAGGCAACATAGTTGAGCCAACTGATGCGACTCTCTATTCAGGCACAAATATTTATCAATTCACTGCTGACTGGACAGACAACTTCCAATTGGATCACGTAGATTTTGAATTTGATGGGGTTAATTATACGACAACCAATGCAAGCAATATCACTTTTAGTGCAGTAAGGCCGGCATTACCAGCAGGAACCTATGGTTATAGGTGGTATGCAACTGATACCAGTGACAATGAAGCTAATACTGCAGTAAACACATTCACTGTTTCAAAACAAAGTACTTCAGCTAATTTAATAATTAATGGCCTAGCCAACCAAAATGTCTCAATTAACTATCTTGATCCTCTTAATGTAACGGTCACGACAAGCAATCTTACAGTGAGTTTGTTGAGGGATGGACAACTGATTCAGGGCAATTCAGACAATGAATTACTCGGGGCAGGAAGCTACGTTTATTTAGCAAATAATTCAGGCAACCAGAACTACACGGCAAGCAATTCAACTTTTAACCTGACTGTATTACCGATAGCCCCGCAGATTACACTTACACTTAACGGCTCTTCAGCTAATATAACTGCAGAAGCAGGAAGCGCTGTTTTGATAAACGTATCAACTTCAAGGGCATATGTTGTCCCAAGGCTTGTTGTCTTTACATTAAACTATATTGCAACACAAAATTACACAGCAAGTTCTGCAACATTCAATGCAAGCATTGTTGACTCAACAGCTCCATTAGCTTCAAGCATTACCGAGCCTGCCGACCCAACTGTTTACTTGCCAAGTGAAAGCTATGATTTTGGAGCAATCTGGACTGACTTTGTGGGAGTTGACAATGTCTCTTTTGAATTCGGAGGAACTAATTTTACGCCAGTGCAGACAGGAAACACCCATAACGTAACTCTGCCTGCATTACCCGCAGGAACCTATGGTTATAGGTGGTATGCCAATGATACAAGCGGAAATAATGCCCAGACAAATCTCCTTAGCTTTACTGTAATCCAGGCAAATTCAACTGCCAATATATCTATTAATGGGTTTGTCAATCAGAATGTTGTGATTAATTACACTTCCTCAGGTAATGCGACATTTAATTCCACAACCAGTAATATATCCTTCTTGAGAAATGGCACGGTAATTGCAGGACAGTCCGATAACCAAACATTGGCTGCCGGATATTACAACTATACTATAATTGACTTAGGTAACACAAATTATACAGGCAGCAGGGAAACAGCATTCCTGAATGTGCTTAAGTTGCCTTCAAGTGTCAGCTTGTCCCTCGATGGAACCCAGGGAAATATCACAGCAAGTGCTGAACAAAGTGTCAACATTACCGGCACCCTGAACGCAGGAGAAGCACAATTACAGATATTTGTTAATGGCATTTTAAGAAATACGAGCTTAAGCCCTGTATTGTTTAATTTCACCTCAAGCATTGATGGTTTGTTCGCGATAGTATTATCACATCCTGAAAGCCAGAACTTTACAGCGATTAACGTCAGCTATAATATTAGTGTACCTGATACTGTTGCACCTGTAATCACAGTAAATAGTCCACAAAATAACAGCTTGCTAGTTAACAGTAACGTGGCCCTTAATGTGAGTGCTCTGGAAACAAGTCCAGACACATTGAGTTATTCACTAGATGGAGCTGCCAGCATAATTCTGGCACGACCGTATGTCTCAACTCTCAACTATCTCGATTCAAATGCACTTGCAGATGGCAGCCATAACATAACTGTATTTGCAAATGACACCTCAGGACTTAGTTCAATGACCATTGTGTTTTTCCGTGTGGACTCTATTGCACCTGTAAACCTGAGCTTTACCCCTAACGCAACCACAATAGATTCAACACCAGGCGTATTTATGCTATTCGATGAAAGCATATACTCAGGAAATATTTCAATAGATGGAGCCAATCAGAGCGCTGCTATTTTGGGCGCAAACAACCTAAGCCTGGCAGTATCTGCCCCATTAACTCATGGAATCCATACGATAACTGCCTATGCAACTGATGCAGCCGGAAATCTCGTTGTCATATCATGGAGCTTTGATGTTGACAGAGAAGGTTTCTTACAGGGTTATGTAAATGACAGTTCTGGAGGGCCGTTATTCAATGCCCAGGTAATTGCAAAGCGTGGCAATACTGTGAACTACTCTGTATTGACAGATCCCAATGGGTTCTATAGAATAAATCCCTTTGATGAAGGTGTCTATAATATCACAATTTCAAAGGCAGGTTACAGTGCAGACAGAAGTTTGACAAATTTCGTAATGAATGGCTCTGCAGAGCTTGAAAGAAATATTACTCTTATCAGGATTCCTGATTCAAGTTCAACAGGAGTAAGTGTAAGCCCAAACAGAGTTGAAGGACAAATATTGCAAGTACAGTCAATCATAACTTATACAGGCAATGGGCTAACACTTAATGTAAATTCAACGCTTTATGTAGATGACGTGGCAGTAAATTCACAGAATCACACATTAAATGGCACTCCTTTGACAGTTCAGTTCAACTGGTCAGCAACAGAAGGAAGCCATACAATAAAGATAGGCACATTGCCTGTCGTTGATGAAACTAATCTGATTAACAACAATGCAACAACAATGATCAGCGTAACACCTGCAGAGGCAGCTCTTACAAGGTCTTCGATTGAACTTTACAACGGCGACTGGACGTCAAGAATAACCAATGCAAGCCAGAACCGGACATTCAACATATTCATGTCAATAACCAACAACCAGAGCTTTACACTATTTGATATTGGTTCATTGTTCAACAGCAACTCAGCATTTCCGATAATCAGTGGCAGTAATCCGCAGGTTAATAATATCACAGCTGGCGGAACTGCATTTGTAACTTGGCTGGCTAATGCCACAGAGACAGGATATAGAAGCATTAACATAACTACTGAAGATGATTTGTTCGACAGTGCAATGC
>JAGVYJ010000007.1 GCA_018303315.1 Candidatus Woesearchaeota archaeon
GCTCCGGTCGTCATGTCCTGTTGTTCCCAACACAAACGGACATCCATGCCTGCAATAGAATTCAACATTGCCCCGAACAGCATCTGGTCTTGTATAGTCAACCATAACCAGCCATGAATCGTCTTCCCCTGTACTCAGGATATAATCTTCCCTTTGCCCGGGCAGGACAAGGGCTACATCAAAAGGCACTCCATCAACCGGTACAAAACTTTCTTTTCTTCGGGGGCTGCAGAAGGAAAAGCGAGCCAATCTGAAGTCATCACTCCTGTACACCGCCCTGGCAACTTCACTTGCCATCTTCCCAGGCAGCCCGTTGACCATTACCCGTATTGCCATTTTACAGCCTCAGAATTCACCCCTTCAAATGGAGGGAACTATAAGTATTATTAAAAACTTTGCAAAAAATAAAAAAACAAAAACTCACTTCTTCATCAGTGTTCCATACACCATGTATAGCGCTGCAAGGCCTATAACGATGTAGATTATCTGCTGGAGGATTGCTATAGAGCCAAAGATTGTCTCTACCAAGTCAAGTTTCAGAACTCCAACCAGACCCCAGTTTATTCCTCCAATAATTACAAGCCATAGGCTTACTGTGTCTAAGATGTTTTTTTGTTCCGCCAAGGGCGTCACCTCCAGCACCAACTTGGCTGTTTCCCTTTTTAAACTTTTTCATTCTTGAGGCTACCAATAAGCATAAAAATCCTGAAGCTTTGGCAGGTGTTATGCAGCTGAAATCCCTGAAGGAAGCGGATGTAAAAGGCAAAACTGTGCTGGTCAGGGTTGACTTCAATGTTGCTGTTGATGAGCATGGCAACATTACAGAAGACCAGAGGATAAGGGATGCCCTGCCAACCATAAAACATCTTCTCAGGCGGCAGGCAAAGGAGGAAAAATTGCAGAGCAGTACAGGCTTGACAGGGTTGCAGAGAGGTTAAGCGAACTTCTCGGAAGGGATGTCACAAAGCTGAATGACTGCATAAATGTAAAGGATAAGGTAAAGGCAGCAAAAGGCATAGTGCTTCTTGAGAATCTCAGGTTCCATCCTGAAGAGGAAGCCAATGACCGGAATTTTGCAGCCAAGCTTGCGGCACTGGCAGATGTTTATGTCAATGACGCATTCAGCAACAGCCACAGGGCGCATGCCTCGATGCTCGGCATTACCGAGCATTTGCCGAGCTATGCCGGGCTTAAGCTTGAGCAGGAAGTCAAAGCCTTAAGCAAGTGCTCAGAGAATCCTGAGCATCCGTTGGTTCTTGTAGTCGGTGGTGTCAAGCTTGCTGACAAGCTGGCCGTGCTTGTCAGGTTCATTGAGCTCGCTGACCATATACTTATAGGCGGCGCAGAGATGTTCACTTTCTACAGGGCCAAAGGCATGGAAACAGGCCGGAGCAAAATCACAGAGCAGGAAATCCCCACTGCCAGGAAGCTGCTGAACTCTCCCAAAATCATGCTGCCTGTTGACACGGTCATAGCAGATGATTTTAAGGAAGGAGCGCACACATCGGTTGTCAGTGTCAGCGCAATGCCCCCTGACAAGATAGGGGTGGACATTGGTCCTGAAAGCGTGAGCAGGTTCTCACAGATAATTGCCCTGGCAAAAACAGTCGTATGGGCTGGCCCCATGGGAGCCTTTGAGATAAAAGGCTTTGAGCAGGGCACAAGGAAGATAGCTGAAGCTATAGTGAGCAGCAAGGCATATACTGTTGCAGGCGGGGGCGACACCATTACTGCCATTGGCATGCTCGGCCTTAATGACAGGTTTTCCTATATCTCCTCAGCAGGCGGGGCCATGCTGAAGTTCCTGGCAGGGGAAGAGCTGCCTGCCCTCGTCCCTCTGAGAAAGTAAGCCTGTTTCCTTCACGGTAAGCTCTGCATAAACAAATAATCACCATCGAAAAGTTTATATACGTAACCATCACTCACTAAAGATAACAACTGTTGGGGGGGATTAATATAGCTGAGCCTGAAACTGAAGCAAGACTACGTCAAGCTTTTTCTAAGGTTCGAAAGGATATCATCAGTTTGCAGCAATCTGTCCAGGCACAGACAGCAAGGCTTCGGGCTTTGCAGGAAACAGCAGCCAAGGCCCCAAGCCAGCAGGAAATGGACAAGTTCGTGGCAACCCTGCTTGAAAAGGTTGCCAGGCTTCAGGATGTCCTTGCTTCAAGGCAGGAGCTCAATTCGCTTTCCTCGCGGCTGACCAACTCTGCCGACAAGCTTTCCCAGCATGAAAAGCAGCTGAAAAGTTTTGAGACTGCCGCTGCCGGGCTGAAGAGCCAGCTCAGGGGCATCAACCGCTCCCTGAAACACTTTGAAGGCATCCGGCAGCAAAGCTCCCAGATAAAGGCATTGCAGGAGCAGACAGACAAGCTGCGAAAGGATATAGACAGGGAATCTGCATCTGCAGAAACCAAATACGCAAAAGCCAGTGATGTTTCCAGGTTCTCAGACAGGTTCAGCAAGCAGACTGAAAAGGCAAAAGGCGAGCTGAACAAAATTATTGACTCGGCAGCGGATTCTGTAACAAAAAGCGTTGCCAACTCGAAGGCGGAAATCGACAGGACCTCCCAGAATCTCATGTCCCGGTTTGGGGATGTGGAAAAAGAATTCAGCAGTACATCACAGAAAATTTCCGATTACCAGAGCCAGGTAAAGCAGTTGAACCGGCGCATAACTTCAATCGACGGCAGGGAAGCCCGGCTCGAGGCCCTGGGCAAAGAGCTCAAGTCAGCTCAGGATTACCAGAGCCAGCTTGAAGCCCTGAAGAAGGAAATTGACGAGTCTGAAAGCATATCCTCGCTGAACAGGAAGTTTGTGGCCAAGGAGGAGTTCTCTTCCTCTGAAAAGCAGCTGAGGGATGAGGTCAAGGCATTAGGCCAGCTGATTAAGGACAATGAACGTTCGATAAGGCATGAATTTGGTGACCGGCTCAGGCAGGAATTATCCTCACTTGACGTGCCATGGCCAAGCACCTCGGCGAGCTCGACAAGCTGCGCAACATCGACAGCGACGTGAAAGCTTTGAGCCAGCAGGTCAAGGCTTTGTCAGAGCTCAAGAGCCTTAATGCTGACATTCTGGACCTCAGAAAAAAGCTTGATGACCTCAATAAAGTCGTGTCAGAGTCCGAGACCATATCAGGCCTTGAAAAAAGGTTTGCAAGCAGGGACGAGCTCAAGGGCCTGTCAGACCAGCTCAAGGAACAGGAACAGTCTGTGAAGCAGGCGCTCAAAGAGACACAATCCTCACTTAAGGGAGAGCTGAAGAATTTCGGCAGCCAGCTCGCGGCAGAAGACAGGGTGATGGAGCTGGAACTGGATTTTGAAGAGCTAAGGAAGCAGGTGTCAAAGATTGAAAGCCAGGCTGTTGACGTCGCAGATATAAATAAGGAAATCACATCAGCGGTAAAGGATGTTCCAAGGCCTGTCGACTATTCAAAGCAGCTGGAGAAGCTCTCTGCAGAGATGCAGGATATGAAGAAGCTCATTGCCAGGAAGCCGGAAGTAAGCGCTGCTTCCCTGGAAAAAGTTGACAGGGAAATAAGCAAGCTTAAAGAAACGCTGAAACAGGCCCAGTATGTGGAGGATGCTGATTTTGCTTCCAGGAAAGAGCTGGATGTTTTGAAGAAATCTGTCTCGAAGGTTCCTGAACTCTCCCGGGTGGAGAAGCGGATTGATGGGCTGGAGTCTGAGCTCGCCTCGGTAAGCAGGCAATTGCCAGACCTTTCTGATATTTCCCCAAAAATAAAGGACCTGGCCGAGGAAGTCAGCGGCGGCAGGATTGCTGAAGCAGAAAGCAATATCCGCCGTGAAGTGAAGGAGCTGAAGAAAGAGTTTGAGAAGCAGATAAAGGCTGCCCAGAGGGAAGCCAAGGTTTCTGCATTGCCTGCAGCCCAGTTGAGGCCGCTTGAAGAGGAAGTGAAGGAGCTGAAGAAAGAGTTTGAGAAGCAGATAAAGGCTGCCCAGAGGGAAGCCAAGGTTTCTGCATTGCCTGATGACCAGAAGAAGCTGGTAAGGGAGCTTCAGAAGGATATAGATTATCTCAAGGCGAACGTTGTTTCCCCGCCTGATGTATCAGCCCAGCTAAGGCCGCTTGAAGAGGAAATAAAGGAGCTGAAGAAAAGCATAAAAGTCCAGATGAGGGTCATTGAAGCCAGAGCTAGGGGACCGGTAAAGGAAGTCAGGGAAGCCAGGCCAAAGGCCGGAATGCTGTCAAGGATTGCTGATTTTTTCACTGAGAAGGAAGATGAGCGGGAAATAGAATTGGAGAAGCCAAAGGCTCCCAAGGATGTCCCGAAGCCCAGCCAGAAAAAAGGATTCAACTGGCTGTGGCTGCTTTTGGCTCTGATTATTGTTGGCGCTGTGGTGGCAGGCTATTTCCTGCTGAAGCCCTCCGGGCAGCCCCAGCAGATTGTTCCCATCAACGAGTCACAGCCTGAGCAGGAAGCCGGTGAGCTTGTTCCTGTTAATGAGACCCCTGAAGCAGTAATCGAGGTGCAGAATGCTACAGAAAATGTCTCTGAGCCGGTAAGGCCGACATTGGAGGAGCTTACTGTGAAGTCAAATGAATGCATCATACAATTTGAATGCAGGCAAAGGGAGTCAGACAACCAGACCTTCTTTGGCTGCACCTATGACGAGGACACGGCTGACTGCAGGTGCTTCACCAGCCCTGACCCGTCTGCATGCGACGCAGAAAGGCTTGCTGTGCTGATGCCGAAGGAGGAGGAGAAGGAGCAGGCAAAGCCATTTGTGTCAACCGGCCTGGTGATGGCTGTGATTGTTGTGCTGGTGCTGCTGGCACTGGCTGTGTGGCGCTTCAGGCCGCCAAAGGAGCCTGCTGCAAAGAAGCCAAGTGAGGAGCCTGAAGAGGACGAGGAATACATCGACATAAAGGAATTCCTTGAAAGCAAGATAAAGCCCTAGAAAAGCTTTACAGTCTTTGTCCCAGATTTCTTTCCTTTCATGATTCTTGCCCCTTTGCCCAGCTCCCTTTTTATCAGCCTGATTAAAGCAATGTTGGCCTTGTTGTCCTCGGCCGGGGCCTTCACCCATGCAACATAAGCCTGCCTGCCTTCATCAAACCCCTTCCATACATCAGAAGCAGCATTAGGCCTGACCACCACAGTTATGCTTTTTTCAGTCATAATCGCGCCACGTATGCTGGCATTTCTCGCATTTAAGCATCTTTGTCTCAGCTTCGTCCCCTGCCCTTGTCTGCAACGTCCAGTAATACGCAACCCCGTGCCTGCATGCAGGGCATTCAGCTTCGGTGGTAGGCAATGTATCGAGAACCTGCTTGTTGTCCATCACCCCGGGCTTCCGTTCCTTTGTGGCAACCTCTTCCCTTATCTGCATCGGGCTCTCATTCTGCCTGTCGATATATCCGCAGGAGCAGCCCATCACCTTCTTCTTGCCTGATTTCTTAGGCAAAAGTATTGAGCCGCATTTGGGACAGAACATTTTAGCTCAGCCTCTCCTGCAAAAAGTTAACAATGTCGACGAACAAAATCTTAACCCATCCGAGATAGGGAATCTTGAACCATGCCCTCCCGAGGATGCTGTCCCTGCTTATGTTCTTCTCTTCCGGGAGCGAGTTGAAATTCTTCCTGTAGTTGTCCCCCTTCGTCTGGAACCCGATATCCCCATTCACCTGCTTGACCAGCACAATCCTGTGGATGACAGGATCTGGCCTGAATGTCCTGAATACTATGACATCGCCGACTTTTAAACTTTCCGGTTCTGCCTTTCTCAGCACGATAAGGTCTCCTTTTGAGAAGCCGTTCTTCAGCGGGAATTTTTCAAAGCTTGTTATGTTGAAATCCAGGTATGAGACCTTTGCCTTGTCCCACCAGTCGTCAAAATGGCCCTCGTGCTCCATGCTGCCTGAAACAACCGCAACTATCGGGTATGAAGTCCCTAGCGCAAAGCCCAGCGCCGGATACAATATGAATTTGATGATTATGAATGCCAGCCCTATGTTGACCAGCCAGCTCCAGATGCTGTCGTCATTCCACACAAAATTCCACACTTTCCTGTATGTGCCTTTTAAAGCCATGCAACTTTGGGCAAGGCCGGGCATTAAAAAGCTATCGCTTTTTACAGGCGAACTTTTATAAAACAGCAGGATATGCCAAGCAGAATGACTGCAACCAACCAGTACTTTGAGGGGATTCTCCAGCTCAGGAACCCCACAAGGGAAATCGAGGATTTCGTGGCGCATGAGCTTGCAAACAAGGCGCCGCATGTCTGGGTGTCAAAGGTAAAGCGCCTGAAAAATGGCGCAGACTATTACATCAGTTCCAATAAGGCCCTGAAGGCACTTGGCAAAAAGCTTGACGAAAAGTTCTCAGGCGACCTCGTGGCCAGCAGGAAGCTGCATTCAACCGACAGGCAGACAGGCAAGCAGGTGTACAGGGGTGTCATACTTTTCAAATGCTCCGAGTTTCAGGGGGACAAGGTGTTTCTGCTGGGGCAGAATGTAATAAGAGTAAAGCGGAAGCTCAGGAACCGGCTGTATGCCACTGACCTGGAAACAGGCAAAGATTCCTTTTTCGAGCCAAAAAACCTCACGCTTAGGGAATTGCCCGTGGCCATAACACAGATAGTGCAACTAAGGCCTATGCTGCAGGTGTTGCATCCAGAGACTTACCAGAATATAGCTGTGAAAAACCCTCTTAAAAAAAATTTCAGCCCAGGTCAGAAGGTCGGGGTGGCCGTGCTATCTGACAGGAAGCTCTACCTGTTGTGATGCCTGCTTTGTGATTTGAAGTAAACAACAATGGCCAGGATTACAATTACCCCAACTGCTATGGTGATTGCATCAAAATAGGGATTCTCAATAAAAGCCCTCACCTGGGCACCGAACATCATTATAAGTACTGCTTCTGCAAAAAAGCGAAGCCCGCGCCCAAAGAATGAGGCAAGCACGAATTTTTTAAAATTCAAATAAGCAATTCCTGATGCGATTGTAAACACCTTGTAAGGCAATGGTGTAAAGCCGGCAATAAACACAGCCCATGCCCCGTACTTCTCAAAATACTTATGCACACGTTCTATATTTCTCCTGCTTACCACTTTTTCAAGGATGGCATGCTCGCCAGCATACCCTATCCCATACCCCAGCATGCCTCCCAGAGTGCTGGCAACAGTGACTATGAGCGCATAAAGCAGCACTGAGTCCGGATTTGCAATTCCCATGGCAATTAACAGTATGTCAGGGGGGATAGGAAAGAATGAGGCTTCAATAAATGAAAGGACAAAAAGCCCCAATGGCCCGTAAGGCAGAAACGTCACTTCTGTCCATTCTATTAGCGAACCAAATACTGTCATTCAACCAACCTGAACCTGAAGGATTTTAATGATTTCGGTTTTTGCTGCAGAGATGCCTCTATGCAGCTTCGTGGCTCCCTGAATTGGCGCTTGGCACTTGCAAATAACCTGCCATTCTTCACCCTTGCCCTTTTCCATTTTTTCCTGAAGGCAGCAGCATGCTCCTCCTGCTTCAGCAGCGGCCCCTTGTGCTCGAATGCCCTGCTCAGCTTTTCCCTGGGCAGGGAATAGTAAAGCCAGCCTTCACTTTTTCCAGGCCAGAGAAACCCATATTTCCTTACCTTAAACTCATTACGAGCAAGCACACTGCAAAAATGCTCCGAGGCTTTCCTCAGCTTGGCGCCCACTATGTCCCCCTTGCCGGCCGGGCAGGCGACTTTCACTGCCAGCAGCTGGAGATTTTTCTTTCGTGCCTCTTCCTGCAGGCCTTCGATTGAAATGCCTTTCCGGACAAAGAATGTCTGGCTTGGCTTTTTAACAAACTGGCTGGCTGCTTTCTTCAGCGCAAGGAATTTTTCCTCTGTCAGTGCTGCTGCTGCATTCCTGTCCCTGTCAACAGGGTCTATCAGTATGATAGGGCTCTGCATTTTTTCGCTGTTCAGTGCCAGCTCAGCAGCCCTTGAAGTCCTGTAGTGGCCTTCCGGGTCTATGAACTCCCTGTCCTTCCATTTGGCCGCTTTCCTCAACAGCTTTTCGAAAGAGCCATAATGCAAGGTCAGCACCTCGCAGACATATCCTGAAAATCCGCCGATGTAGCTTTCTGCCCCATAGCATCCCTGGGCATCGATAAATGCCTTGCTCAGCCTCACTTCATCCCTGAGCCTTTTATCAGAGTTCTTTCTCACCCAGTTTGTATGCAGCGGTGAAACATCAGTGATGTTCCTTGCCTGCCCGGCCTTTGAAATCTTCAGGATTGGCACAACCTCGAACTTGAGCCCTTTGAAGTCAATCACAAAGTAGTCCCGGCTTCCGTGCAGCCTTTTGGCTTTCCTGAAAGCCCTGGTGAGCTTCCTTGCAAGAATGTCCGAAAGCTCTCTGCTTTTTTTCTCATGCATCCTGTAGTCATAAAGCGCAAACACATCAATGTCCACTATTCCGGGAAGCCAGGTTCCCTTGGCCAGGCTGCCTCCCACAACCACCTGCCTGTGCGCTTTCCTCACTTTGCTGAGGAATTCCGCAGTTTTGCCAAGCACAGCCCTCTCCTGCTGGACAGAAGGACTTACCCTGCTTCTCTGGCTGTTTATCGCTTCGGAAAGCTTCATATTCCGGGATTGGGAAATGGCGTTTATAAAGTTTTGCCGCTAGAGTTTGCCGACTTTCAGGATTTGTGACTGGAAAAGGATAATCAGCAGAAGAATTGAGCCCAGCAGAATGTAGAACACTGCCCAGCTTGGGAGGTATATGCCGGGCCTGGCAAGCACGTCTGCCATTCCGAGGTCGATAATAGTCTGGCCTGTCAGATTGCCGTTTGACAACCTGCCAAGGAAATATGTTGTGGCAAGCATTATCAGCAGAAGAATAACCGTTCTCAGCTCATTTTTCTTTGCCACTCTTTCTCCTCCATAAACTGATTAAGAGCAGAGCCACAGCCGCCACAAGCATGAGTGCCACTATCTGCAGCACAGTAATCCCGGCAGTGCCTGCAGGCCTTTCCAGCTGTTGTCCCTTTTGTAATATAAAAGCATTTTCCCTGCTTACAGCAAAATCATAGCCAAACCTCTGCTCGGATTCCTCTGACAGCACTATGACATCAAGGGCATAACTTCTCTCCTGGAGCCCTGACACGTCAAAGAATAGTGAATAGCCCTGCCTTGAATAAGGCTTTATGGTGTATGCCTCGCTCTGGTAGGGCCTTAGCGTTTTTGCCTCATCGTGAAGCGCCCCCTTTATGTAAACGTTTTCAGCCGGCCTGTTCCACAGGTTTTCAACCTCAATATCCACTTTCGCAATCTCTCCTGGCACGTACCTTTCAAGCTTTATTGAGTCAAGGGCTATTCCGGAGCTGCCTACCTTCACCGGCCTTTCTGCAGAAAATGTTTTTCCGCTGTATTTGACTGTGAGAACTGCAGTGTACTCGCCGTTTGGGACATCAGGATTCCAGTTGGCTGCGAATAATTTTTTCTGCCCTGGTTTTATAGTGCCTGTCTTTACCGGCAGTGAAGCCACTGGCTCCCCGAAGGGATTTTTCACTTCAATAACAGCATCTATAGCCACGGCATCATCTTGCCCCAGGTTGGTGATTTCAACACCGAATCCGGATTCCTTGCCCTGGGCAAATGAGGGCACGAAAAGCCTTAGCCCCAGGTAGGCTTCCGGGAATGGGACATTAATGACTACTGTCGAGACAACTGCCGTGCTTGCATACACCCCTGAACTGTCTTTCCCTGCCAGGGGGCTTGCTTTCACTATTATGTCCGTGCCCACCCTTCCATGCTCGCCAAGCTCATTTGGCTGGCTTAATGTGAAGCTGACTGCATGCTTCTTTTCTCCAGACTTCATTGTGAAATGGGATTCTGAAAAGCTGATCTGGCCTGCAAGCTTTCCGACTGCGAACACGGTCACCTCCTGGTCCAGGTCATCGTTATTGATGATGGTTATCTGCCCCAGGAAGTCCTGGCCGGGGCTGTACTGGCTTTCATGGCTTGCCGGCACAACGCCGATTGCAACTGCATTTATCGGAATCATCAGCGCCATGATAATCCAGACTGCCAGTTTATCCATTTGCCGACCTCGAGATGAATGTCATGTTTGAAATCTTGCTGCCTGCCGGTTCTACAGAAGGCACCTGCACCCTGACTTCCACCTCTGCCTCGTCCGCGCTGTCCTGCCATCCGAGCATCCTCAGCAAATCCTTCTGCTCGGTTGATACGTTTGACCAGTCCTGCGGAGTGTATGTTGTGTTGTATGCCCCTGGCTCAGTGCTTTCATTTGCTTTAACCTGGAAGTAGCTTGAATTGAAGGCTGCTGTCAGGAACAATGGCGTGCCGTTAAAGGTAATGTTTATTTCAGTGTTCCCGTCATTCCGCAGCGACATGGGGGTTGCCGGGCCATAGACAGTATCATTTACCTGGTTCAGCAGCAATACCTGGAAGCTCACGTTGTTCTTCGGAAGGCTGACTGATACCAGCGAGTACACGGTGAAATTTCCTATTCCGGGATACTGGCTGTAGTCAGTTCCGTCATTGGCCCTTACCCTCCAATAGTACGGCACATTAAGGTCGAGTATGCCTGGGTATGGCCAGGAGCTGTTTGAGGTTGTGAAATCCTGGAGGGTGGAGCTGAAATCAGGGAATAGCGAGAGCTGGAACTGGTAGTTCAGGCTGTCATTGTCCGGGTCAGTAGCATTTTCCCAGCTGAATGCGGGAGTCCTGTTGTAGTAGCTGCTGTCGTTGCTTGCCGGAGTGCTCAGGTTTGGCGGCAGTGGCGCAGAATTGCCGACCTTGAATGTAAAGATGCCTGTGGCATTGGCCTTCCCGAATGAGTCGTTGAAATAAACCCTCCAGCCCACCAGGGGAGTGCTGTTGGCTGTGATATTCTTGCTCACCAGCACATTGTAGCTTGTGCCGGAAATGCTCACTAAACTGTCATTCTGCCAGCTCCCTGACTCGTTCCAGCTGAATACGTAATGTCCCAGCCTGAAATCATCCTCCAATGTTACATTCATCAGCAGTATCTCTCCCACTTTCGGCGAGCTGGCATTGGTCCTGTTGTCCTTCCACGTCGGGCCCTCGTCATCCCCTGTCACTGTGATGCTCCTGCTGTAATTGGCAAAGAAGCCGCTATAGCTGACATTGACTGTTACAGGATATGCACCCGAGGCCACAGGGGCATTAATCGTTACATTGTACTCGCCCTGCGCATCAGTGTTCCCTCCCAACGTTGTGCCGTTGACAGTCACATTTACTGTGGCATTAGCAACTGCGCTATTATTGCTGAAATTCACCCTGCCGAAGACTGCAATGCTTTCGTCGGCAAGCACAAGGCTGTTATTGAACGCTTCAGTAATTCCCAGGAGTATTATGCTGCCTGAGCCCTCATCCGCGTTTCCAGATGAGTCTATTGCCCGGACTGAGTAATTCCACGTACCAAATACATTAATTGCAATCAGGCTTGAGTTCCATAAGTCATTGGTATGGTTGGAGGCGTTGACATTGGCGAGAGCCTGGCTGCCATCGCTCCTGTTTACAGTGAAATTCAGCCACACTATGTCATTCTCAACGTCAGTCGCATTGACCTGAATCACGAATGTGCCATTCAGGAAAGGCTTGCCAGGTATGGTTGCATTGGAATTGATTACCGGCGGGTTCGTGGACACTGATAATGCCAGGCTGTTGTTTGCCAGGTAACCCTCGTAGGTCGTGTTTACAGTGACAGAATACGTGCCTGCTGATGCCGGTGCTGTAACAGTGATGTTATAAAGCCCATTTTCATCCGTGGAGCCGTTGTAGATTACGCTGTTGATGGTAACATTTACCTGCAGCCCTGACAGGTTGGTGCTGTTGCTGAAGTTCACCAGGCCGGAGACAGCCACGCTGTCATTTGTTATCACACTGCTGGCATTCAGGCTTTCGGTTATACCCAGCAGGAGCACCCGGCCTGACGCCTCAACCCTGTTGTCTGCAAGGTCTATGGCTGTTGCGCTCCAGTTCCATGTCCCGAATACATTAACTGAAACCGGACTTGAGTTCCAGAAATCCCCGTTATGGGCAGAAGCGTTTGAATTGATTACTGGCTGCGTGCCGTCAGAGCTGTTTACTGTGAAATTCACGCTTACGATGTTGGCATCGGTGGCATTAACCTCTATAATGAAGGAGCCCCTGAAGAAAGGCTTTGCAGGCAGTGTTCGGTTTTCAGCCAGGGCAGGAGGCGTGTGGTCAACAGTTACTGTCCTTATATCTGTGTAATTCACAGTCCCCACGCTGTCGTTTGCGTAAACCCTGTATGTGTATGTTCCATCCGCCAGGTCAGTCTTGTTCACAAACCAGTTTAGTCCTGAGCCCTGCATTGTCTCATTTACCCCGTTCCACGCAAGGATTGCAGTGTCAACGGCGTTTGTGGCATTTATGGAAACATTGATGTAGGTGTAGTTTCTGCTGACCACTGAGCTATTTCCGTCTGTTGGCGGAACAAAGTCTATCTTCAGCCTGGTCCCGGAAAGGGTTATTGTCCTCAATGCAGTCTGGTTGGCATTCCCGGCCAGGTCTGTGACATACACCCTGTAGGCATAGGTTCCGTCAACAGCAGTCTTGTTCTTGAACCATATGTTTTCTGAGCCTGACATGGATTCGTTTACCCCGTTCCATTCCAGCAGCACGCTTTCGAGATTCTTTTCGGTAATTGAGACGTTAATGTAGGTGAAGCTTCTGCTGACAGTATCACTGTCATTACCTGTAGGCGCCTCAAAGCTTATGTTCGGCAGTGTGGTGTCTATGG
>JAGVYJ010000032.1 GCA_018303315.1 Candidatus Woesearchaeota archaeon
ACTGAAAGTACGGCAAGCAACATGACAGCAAGCATGCTCAGCCCAAGCAGGCCCAAAGAGCTTTTGGCCTGTTCGCTGCCAGCTATCTCATTCACAGCAAATCCTGTAATTGAGCCAAGCCCCTGCTGCCTCTCGAGGGATTCCAGGGAAACATCAGCCCCCAATGCCCCAAGCACCGTTTTGGTGAAGCCTGATGCTGCAGAGTTCTGCACCACTGAGGAACTTGCTGATGCAGGAGTGCTGTTGTAGGCGCCGTCAAAGGCAATGGCAAGGCATTCCACGCTGTCGCCTGCCTTCGCCCCTGCTGATTCCAGGTCAATGGCTTCCTGCGAGCCTGCATAAATGCCATTTACCTCCCATTCATAGAAAACCCTGTTTTCCTTAAGCTCATCCACATACGCAACTGTGCATCTCACAATAGAGTCCCTGTAAATAGCCTCTGGCGAAAGGCTGATTGATGTGATGACAGGGGGGTCGTTCTTGACGTAAAGGGACACTTTCGCACTGGTTTCACTTGTTTCTGCGCTAACCTGGGTGATGAGCGTCAGAAAAAACAGCAGAAACATCAAAACTCTCATGCTATACCATATGTGCAGCAAGATTTTTAAACATTTGTATCTGCCTTGCGATAATGTTCAATGCAAGGCCGATGAACAGCAGGGAAGTCAAGCACGTGCACCTGGCCCTGAAAGAGCAGTTTGGCTATGATGGCTTGCTGTCTTTTCATTTCTTCATTAACAGGAACAACTATATTTATGTTGTGAATAAGGAGATTGCAGAATTGGGGCTGTCAGCATTTAAGGTGTCTTCTGTTGGCCTGTATTTTGCTGAAGAAACTGGCAAAGGTTTGCGGCTGAGCATAGAAGGAAGCCAGCTGATAGGCCCTTATTGCAAAAAAAAGGTGGTGGAATTGTCAAAAGAGGATGCACGCCTGTGGCTGAAGGGACAAAACATAGCTTGCCAGTATGCTGGTTCAGGCTATGTGCTTGTTAAACATGATACGGATTTCCTGGGCTCAGGTTACCTCAAGGAGGGCATTATCCAGAATTTTGTGGCAAAGACCAGGCGCATAAAAGCTTCTGACTAGATGTTCAGCACTTCCCCTGAGCCGAAAAGGTCCTGGTAGAGAAGCCATTTCCTCATCATTCTGGCTGCAGGCATTTTGCTGTTGTTTATTGTGTAAGTCAGGACAGCAACGCGCGACCTTTCTATCAGGTCATGGTGCTGCTCTGCCTGTATGTGCTCGAAATTATGGCCTGCGTTCGAGTCAAACCTCATTTCCAGGTCAAAGGGCTCGCCCCTGAAATTGAAGTCTCCTGAAGCGACGTGCCAGTTGAGCATTCCGGTGATGTGCACCCGCCTGTACCCCGATGCCTTGGGATCCTTCCTGTAATGCTCTATATCCCGGCCGCCCTGAGGATTCAGCTGGATTCCCAGCACGCCGTACCTTCCCGATGGCACATGGGAACAGTCAGCAAAGCCACTGAGATCAACCCCTACTATATCGTTGATAATTTTGTACAGATTTTCCTCTGCTTTTGCCTCCCCCAAATCCAAGGAGCCCCAGGCTTCAGGGTCCACAATAGGGCCTAGTGTCACATCATAGCGCCGCAAAACCTTCCTTACAAGCCTTGGGGTCAGCTGATACCCCACTATGGTTTCTTGCGCATCCATGCTGCAAGCGAGCCATTCTCCAGCCCTTTTTGCACCACATTCTGGTGGTCATTTATGAATCGCTTGACTGCATAGCTCAGCCTCTTGCCCCTCTCTGAAATTACGGCGTATGGCGGCTCTATAGCCTCGGCAACTGCATTCCTGAAGGCTTTTATGAACTGGGCATTAAGAGCCCCTTTTCGTGTGTATATCTTCTTTGGCAGGATTTCCAGGCCTTGCTTGTTTCCCACTCTCCACATGTCGGTGAATTCCACCATGAATTTCCTCGTCAGGACAAGGGCTTCATACATGGTCTCGAACCTTGCATTGGCCCTTTTGGGATGCACATCAAGAACCTGCTCCAGCTCTGCCTTGACCGCGCTCCACGGGCTTGCCGGAGCCAGTCTCTTGAATAATCTCCGCACTGAATCTTCCAGGCGTGCGCTCTGCTCCTGAACATCAACAGGCGGCTCCAAAATCAGCACATCCCCTATGTATCTCCATTCAGCCGGCTCCTGGCAGCTGTCATCGATACATATCACTGCCCCCTGGTCGTTGAACCTTTCTGTCCACTGTGAAAACACAAAATAAGGATATCCGATTTTGGCTGACACAAATATTGACGGATACTGGCTTAAAATTTCAGCCACATCCGTTGATAAATTGCCCTGCCCCCTTAATGTCGCAGCCACTTGCTCGGCAGGCAACAGCGCAGTGGCTGCTGTTCTGGTTGCATGCCTGCTGCCATGCTGTGCCTGAAACTGGTGATGCCTGAAAATATTAACCCGCCTGTCAGCATTATCCTGCAGATGCCTGGCAAGTTCGTTTGCCGCAGCCCTTCTCATCGCCCCGTTTACTGCCAGGCATTCCTCAATCTGTTTCTTCAGTTCCCTGTATCCTGGCTCCTCCCTGATTTCCCTGAGAAACTCTTCCGGCGGCAAATCCCCGTAATATTCGACTGCCAGCTCTACGGCATCCCGGGAGGAAGCTACCAGCTCTTCAAGCCTTGTTGTAGTATGTACCTTAATCATGTGACCTCGTTGCTGTAATCCTCTCCGCACCGGCTCAGAATTAACTGCTCCGCCCGCCTAAAGTCAGTTTACCTGCCCATCCCTTATATTGGGTCTGTTCTCTAAATTTTCTATTATTCTTTTCTCGAGAGGCCCTATTCTGCTGTGAACTAAGGCCTTTGCCTGGCTTGTGTATTCCCTGAAAGGAGCGTAAGTGGTTTCAGGACGGCTATGAGCCAAATCATATGCGGCGTGCACAGCAGCAGCGTAATTGCACAGCCATGCCATCCTTGCCACAGCCAGAGCGTCAATGGCTAATCCGCTGTTTGGCATGCCCTTCAATGCCTTCAAATTTTCTGCAATCCATGCATCAACCACGTCCCTGTTATGCCTGGTTTGTGTTTCACCTTTCTCTATCATCTGCCTGACTTCCCTGTAGGCGGTAGGCGACCACCTGTTGGACTGGGCCTTGTCGAAATCTTTCAGGGCTGCCACACTGGCAAAATTACCGTCTCCATTCCGGCCATGAGCTATTGTAAAATCGGCTATGCTTTCAGCATATAGCCGCTCTGCAACAATCCTGAAATAGTCTTTCACGCTTCCCTTCCTCGACCATGTTACAGGGTCACTGGAAATGCCAACTCTCTGGGGTTCTGCTGGCAGCTGGGAGAAATCAAAACCCTCAACTGCAGAGGCAAGCTGCTCATAGGCAGCCCTGCCTTCCCTCGGTGAACTCTTTCCAGAAAGCGATCCCTGAGTGTTCCAGGATTTTTCACCCAGCTTGTCTCTGCGGGGAAATTGAGCACATAATCAGGCATAGCGTTAAGGGCAAGGGCAAAGCTGTTTGTCAAATGCCAAACCGTCTCTGCCACCCCGGCACCAAAGGCGTTGCCTACGCCATCACGCTCGCGCAGGGCTCCTTCTACTGTTAAGCCCACGTCTTCATAAATGTCATGAAGCATTGCCGCCTTGACAGCATCCCTGGGTATGGCCAAGCCTGTATGCCGGCCAAGAAGTTCCAGATAGAGCGCCACGAAAAAAGAATGATACTGCATGCTCACATCAGGTTCTTTTGCGGACATGCCTGCAAGCTTGGCATGCATAAGCCTGTATGGCTCCCACATGTCAGTTCCAAAGAGTTTTTCAATCTCCTGCGGAGTCAGGAGCTCTCCTTTCTGCAGCCTTGCGTCCAGGCCTGCATCTATGACATCTATGGCAAATATTTCGCTAAGTATTTGCTCAACGTTCGGTCCTGTCAAGTATTGAGTAGGCCATGCCATGTCTTTTCCCTGTTCTCCCGGCCATAAAGGCAAAGGCTGAAAGAAATCTCCAACTACGCGTCTTCCTCTTCCTCCTGGTAATTCCAAAGCATCAGTTTTAACCATTCCCCAACACCATTCGTGACTTAGTACTGGGTGGTATTTTGCCTTTATAAATTTGTCCCCTTTTAGTCATCTTAACTATAGTTATATTTATAAAGGCTTATAAATCTATATAAATAAGGCTTTTTAAAGATTCCACAGCCTGTCGCCCACGAAATGCAGGTTTCTGACCATTTTGCCTTTGTCCTGAACCTTGATTTCCTGTCCAGAAAGCAGGGTCTGGCCTACAGCTATAGGCTTCCTGTGGGTCTCATCCACTATGGCAACCAGTTCATCCTTGGCTATGCTTTCGTCCAGCTCAACTATGCCAGGCCGCATGAGGTCTGCCCCTTTGGCAATGAAGGGAACAGCTGGCATGTCCACCACCACCTTTTTAAGGAAATTATCCTCCAGAAGGGCCTTGAGGCTTGGAACCCATTTTTCCCCAAGCCTGAACAGGCATGGGCTGCCGTTAACTGTCAGCAGTCCTTCCTGGCTCAATTCCACCCTGTCCTTCCTGCCAAAAAACGACCTTCCAAACTCCCGGACCAGCACAGAATCAAGCTCTTTCAGCTCGTTTTTGTTAAGCCTTTTTGTTTTCATAGGCTTTCTATCGTAACCTCGATTCTTTCTCCCGGGGTTTTCATTGCCTGTATAAGTCCCCTTTTGAGATGCCTGCAGGCCTTGTCCGCATCCAACCCAAATGTCCTTCCAGAGTCAAATCCGCCAAGCCTGACAACCATTTCCTCGATGTCTGAAAAATTCCTGTTTGGCTTTGCTGTGACAACATCAGCCTGTTGCCCTGCAGTAATTGTTATCCTGACTCTTTCCGCGCCCAGAAATTTCCGCAGCCGATTCAGCTCAAAATCCGATTCCACACCCAGAATGCAATCCCCTTTTTTTGTAAGCTCAGATTCCTTTGTGAATTCAAAAGTCGTGGCATGGGTGCCAAGAATATTCGCGTGCCCTTTTGCAATGAACTTGTACTTCACTTGTCAACCTTGTTTTCCAGAGGCTCCTTGGCTTTTGCAGCCTCCTTTTCAAGATCCACGCCCAGCTCCTTCAGGCCCTTGATGTGCATGTGCATAAGCTGCTCCACAATCGCAAGTATCTTCTGCATCTCTTCCCTTTCCTTGACTAGAACACTGAGCGCTCCCTTGTGGAAGCCTATCTGCTCTTCCCTGCCAGGCTGGTCTTTTTTTGCCATTTCTGTTAGTCATACCCACAGCTTTTTATGTGTTTTGTTTTATATGCGCCGGCCTGCATTGTGGCAGGCTGCCGCACCCCCACTCAAGTGAGACGCTCGCTTTGCTCGGTCTCACGGATTTTATGCGCCGGCCGGGACTTTCCTTTGTGGCAGCCTGCCACACCCCTACGCAATGTGGGGCATAAAGCCCCACGGAACGGGGATTCTTCTCCAAAGGTCGTTCCGTGAGACTTCGCGAAGCGAATGTCTCACATTGCACATGGGGTTTGCTTCAAGTTTTTGCTTGAAGGCTTGGAAATCAAAGATTTCCAAGAGCGGACCGCCAAAATGTTGAACCCGGGTCGCGAGCTTGGAAGGCTCGAATCATGGCCACTAGACCACCGGCGCACAACTGCACAGAACCGGGCTCTGTTTTAAAAGTTTATGCCTGAAGAACGTTGCTGAGTATCGCTGACGCGAGAATATTGAAAAGCATGATTACCACGAATGACAGCATGACATACAACAAGGTGCTCTTGACAAGGTTCTGGCCGAGATTGTACTCCTCTGTAACCCTGTCCTCACCGTTCTCTATGCCGCTCACCAGCATGGTGAGGATGAACACGACTTCCACTACATACAGGCCCACTATTATCTGGAAATAATATGTTGGCATTCCCTGGCCGAATATTTCCAGAAGGCCCTGCCCTGCCGTGACCTGGCCTATGTCTGAAGTGCCACTTTCTATCTGGCTGAGCTGGGCTGAAAGCTGGTTAAGGATGGCGATTATCATCGAGGTTATTCCCACAACAATCGCTGATATTGCCGGGGCAAGAAGGCTGGCCTGCTGCTTCATGTCAGACACGATGTCAGCCATCAGGTCGGTGAGCCTTTCATTAACCCTGTGAATGTCCCGGATGTACTGCGAGACATTTATCATTGCCTGCGATGCTATCAGGGGGCCTTTCTTTATGCTTTCCACGAGCACTTTCATGGTGCTCTCTATCAGCGCGCTCGGGAAAAATGTGAGCGCCCCTATTTTTTTGTCGAATATCGCCCTGTTTATGTCGGCGCCCAGCCTTGTGATGTTCAAGGTGACAAGCTTGAAGAAATCCCCCGAGGTGGTGTTTTTCAGCATCTCAGAGGTTTTTGCAAATGCAACCTCAGCAGGCACGCCGTCTCCCAGCCTGTTTCCTAGCTGGAAAAGCGCTGACGAGAATTCGTCTTCAAGCTGCTTGGCCTGCTGTCTGAGCTTGATTGTATTAGTGCTTCTCAGCCGGTAATACATCCCAAGTCCGAGCCCTGCCGCCAGGATGACTGCCAGGCTGAGTATCGTCGCCCCGAGCCCATATGGCCCCATCTCTCCCTTGTCTGAACGCATGTATTCGAGAAGCGAAAACGGGCCTATGTCCATGTCAAAGTCAGGATTTATGACATGCAGCCAGACCGGCATAAGCCCAATCAGCAGCAGGCCAAAAGAAACTATGCCTGCAACCAATACTGCGTGTCCAGGCCGCTTCAGCTGCGGGTTGCCCTCGTCTATTTGTGTGTCCCCGTATCCGGTAGGCCTCTTGCTGAGTATCATCTTCCCAAGATAGAACAGCCCTATGGGAAGCGTGACATTATACAGAGTTGCTATGTATATGGCAAGCATGTTGGGGTTTATGTCTGAAGCCATGAAGCTTGCCACAAGGGGAAGGATGACAAGTCCCAGCACAGGAAGTATTATGCCAAGCATGTACAATATGGTAAGAGGGCCCTTCAGGTTGTGCGAGTAATGCTGCATCTTCTCGTATGTCTCATCCAGCATCACTGCCAGGCTCTTGTCAATCAGGCTGAGCCTTCTCTGCTCTGAGCCCTCTGCAAGCGAGCCCTCGAGCAAATGCACAGCCTCCACAAACTCGAGATTTGATGTTCGCCATCGCTCAAGGTAATTGTCAAGGGCCTCTTTTATGGTGCCGTATTTCTCTGTCTCAACGTCCCAGAGAATCTTCTTCAGGTCTATTGTCAGGGGAGGGCTGAGGTGCTCGGCTGCGAAGTCAACGGCCCGCTCAAGGTTTGACGTGTGGCGCATATAAGTCACGAGGTAAAACACGCACTGCACCATCTGGTTGCTTGCCTTGAGCCTCCAGTTGCTGGCAAGGAATTCAGGCAGCCTCAGCAGCACAAGAACCAGGACCAGTGCTATTATCAGGAAGTATGCTACAAAGAACATGCTCTGGAATGCAAGGAAGCTCAGCAGGCTTCCGAGCACAAACACGACCAACGGAAAAAGGTAGGCGAAGCTTGTCGCCCCTGCCGGCGAAATCTCCAGGTGGCTGACCTCTATGTCCTGCTTCAGCTGCTCTGCCTTTTTCTTATCTGGGCCAATGTGCAGCACCTGCTCGCTGATGTTGCAGAGTTTCTCATATATGGTGAGGTGCCTTGGCAGAAAGTTCTTCTTGAATTCCAGGTAATTGGAGGTTTTCTGTTCGTCATTTACCTGGCCACCCAGCTCCTGCGACAGCCTGAGCAGGTACTTGTCCTTCACACTGGGCAATCTATCACCTCTGCATGTTTTTCTTCAGCGTATTTTTCAGCCAGTCTTCCCATTCAAAGAGTATCCTTTTCTCATCGAGGCTTCCCAGCTCCTCCCTGATTTTGTCAGAGATTCTGTGAAAGCTGTCGTTTGCAGTGATTGTGAATTCAGCCTCGAGGATTTCAGGCCTTCCGGCCTTCTCAGCAACCTCAACCAGCCTTTCCTTGATTTTTGCCCGCAGCAGCACATTGTTCCAGACAGCGTCCCAGTTGCCTGCCCATTCCTTGACATTGCCTGCTATTCCCTTAAGTATATCGCTCTCCCCGTTGAGCAGGTCAGAAGTGGGCTTCAGTTGGTCAGACTTTGCATCATATTTGAGAAGGTCCCTGAACCCGTTTTCAGCGAGCGGGTCTTGCTCCCATTGCTTGCCTACCTCAGTAATCTGCGTCACCCTTCTCCACCTGTGCAGCCCGTCTGCGCTCCTGATTGGGTTTGCAACCACCACTATGTCAGTTGCCTTGAAGCTTGTCCTCGGCACGCCAAGGTCATTTACAACCCTGTCGAACACCCCGTAGGGGCTGTCCCCGTGGATTGTTCCCGCGACCACATTCGCAAGCGCGCCAACCCTCATCGCCTCATACAGCGCCCTTGCTTCCGTGGACCTTACCTCTCCCACTATCAGCGCTGAATCCCCCAGCCTGAGTGTGCTCCTTATGCCCTCGTCAGCAGCCGCCTCTGTGCTGCCCTGTGTGAGTGCAGATGCGACCTTCATGCTCTGCACATTGAAGCCAAGTTCCCTCAGCGCGGGCACCGGCAGCTCTAATGTATCCTCAACCGTGATTATCCTGTATTTCCTCATTATTTCCGTCATTACAGCCCCTAGCAGGCTGGTTTTCCCCGCTGACCTTGTCCCGGCCACGAGCATTGTCCTGGAGCCGTCGACAAGGAAGCTGAGCATGCCCGCAGCCAAGGGCGTCATCATCCTGTTCTGTATCATCAATGGCAGCGTCCAGGGCCTGTCCCTGTGCCTCCTGAATGCAAAGGCGAGCCCGCTCGGGTTGAGTGGGGGAGCAATCGCCGCAACCCTTGCATTTGCATAGGGAAGAAGCAGCTCTGTATCTATTATCGGGTTTGCCTCGTCCAATGGCCTTCCTGAAATAAGCCTCATCTTCGATGCCCAGGAGTCGCCCTCGCTCACCGCAGGTATTATGTTCGTGGTGCAGTCGTCGAATTCCTGGTGCACAATGAACATGGGCAGCTTTCCCATGGGGCTGTTTATTGTTATGTCCTGCACTTTTGCGTCAGAAAGCAGCACCTCAATCAGGCCGAAGCCTATGCTGTGCCTTATCAGTATCTTGGTCAGCTCGTCTATGTCCCTTGACCTGAGCCTTATGTTGTTGTAATCGCTGAGCTCTTCCAGCAGGTCAGAGCCCACATTCTGGAACACCTGCCTCATCCTCCCGGGGTTGACAAATTCCGAGCGCTCAGGCCTGTGCTCTGAAATTATCCTTCTCGCCTCGTCCAGCAGCATGTACTTGTCTTCAGAAAGCTTGAACTCCGGCGGGGTAAGATGATACAGCAGCTGTACTGTGTCCGGCAGCTTGAAGATGGTGACCTCGGCATCATCAGGCAATGTATAGTTGTCTATTTCCTCCCCATCCTGCGGGAAGGCAGCCATGAGCTTTGTGAACATGAAGTCCGGCTTGATGGTTGGCGAGAATACCCGCCTGTACACAGACCTGTCCGCAGGGTCGTAGCCGGCAAGGTACGGGCTTGCCATCAGGATTAGCTTGGTTTTGTCAAGCTGACCAAGCACCTGTGCAATCAGGTTTAGGAATTTCTGGGTCAGGGCACGCTCATCGCTGTCTGCCTGGTTGTTGAGAAGGATTCTTTCGTGCCTGTCCAGCCTCTTCAATTCAACATATGCCCCCACTGGGTCGGCTTTCATCCAGTTGTACACTATGTTCTGGAACTGGATGTATCTTCTTCTGGTTTCCGTGGATTTGCCGAGATGCTCAGGGCTGAATGCTGCCC
This sequence comes from Candidatus Woesearchaeota archaeon, assembly GCA_018303315.1. Taxonomy (GTDB): domain Archaea; phylum Nanobdellota; class Nanobdellia; order Woesearchaeales; family JAGVYJ01; genus JAGVYJ01. Next base: position 9,763 of record JAGVYJ010000032.1, read on the forward strand.
TTTTTTTTACAAGGCCGTTCTGAATCTTTGCTATTTCTGTGAGCAGAGTGACCTGCTCAAAATCATATTCATAGTCCCTCTTCTGGTAAAAAACAACCCTTGTTATCCCCGGGTTCTGGATTAGCTGGTCCATCACCTGGGCCATGCATATGGAGTTGTCCTCGAGGCTCGGGAAGAATTCTGATGCAGCGTAGTCAAGGCGCAGGGTTACGTCACTGCCTTCCCTCTGTATTTCCGTAGGTGTTTCTATCCTTTTCAGCTTTTGCGCCATCTCTACCACTTCCTGCGAAAGTTTCTTATAGAAGGGAGTTTTTAAAGGTTTGTGATAATATGGACATACCCCAGCCGCCTCAAGGTCAGCCTGGATTTTTCCCGCAGCGGAGGGAGCCAGTGCAGCCGAGTTCTACCATAGCAGAGGAGCTCAACAGCATAAATGCAAGGCTGAGGATGCTTGAAGACCGGTATACCACCCTCCAGCGAAAGAGCCAGGTGACAGAGCAGAATCTCATTGTTTCCAACCGCAGGGAGGATGTTGAGCTGAAAGCCCTGCATTCCGAGCTGATGGAAATCAAGAAGGAATTCGCTGAGATAAAGGACAGAGTCAAGATGTTTGTGAATGAGCTTCGTACCACTGCAAAGAAGGAAGAGGTTGATGTTCTCAAGAAATACATTGCATTGTGGGAGCCTGTGAATTTCGTCACAGCCCATCAGGCTGAGCAGATGATAAATGATGCCGTGGCTGAGCTCAGGGCAGAGCTTGAGGAGAAGGAGAAGGCTTTGCTTCAGCAGTGAGCTCTTAATTATAGTTGGCTTGTCTGTCAATCTCCCGTTGCATAATTATTTTCTATGTTGAAACTAAATGTTATCACTGTAAAGTAGCGAAAATACAAACATTTTTATACTCGAGAGTAGAGTAAGCTATTGAATGACTATGGCAGAAGAAAGATTCCGGCTACCGGCAAAGGAATTCAAGGGACCTCCTTTGCACCCTCATCTTTACCCTGGCGAGCGGCCTGCTTCCAGCTATGTGCTGTCCCATGATGACGGAGTGCCGACTGTTTTCCAGCTTTTTGATGTTAACCTTGGCCGGCTTGAGGCTGCATTAGTGGCAGGCACAGGTAAAACACTTGATGAATTTCTTGTCTCAAAAGGCAGGGCACCTGTTGAAGAGAGACTTGTTTCTCTTGCCTATGGTTCCAATGTCAATCCGATGCAGCTGGTGAATCGCAAATTTGGGGCTTTGCAAACAAAAACTGGCTTGCCTGATATTGATGTAGTCGCCATAAAAGGATTCACAGAAAATTATGCAGTTGTATTCATGCCTTATATCCCGGAGTATGGCTCAGTGCCTGCAACCATAATGCCTTCTCCGGGAAAGGTGGAAACATGGATATTGCTTCTCGATGATGAGCAGCTGAAAAGAATGAATGATACAGAAGGCCTTAACATAGGAAGTTACAGGATGGGCGTCCAGCCATTCACCCATGAAGGCCTGACACTGCCGGCATATGGTTATTTAGGAGGGAAATCCGGGGTCTTCCTTGACCCGACTACCTCAACGCCTGTAAGATTTGCCGGAAGAAATTACACATCTATAACCGATGATTTTGTTCCAATAGACAGTACTGGCTCAGACCTCCCTGAAAGCACTGAACTTGAGATGATGATTCTGGTAAACACTTTGCAGAAAAAGTTTTCCGGCATGGAGCTTTTCGAATGGGCTAAAAAGGCTTTTGTGCTGACTCAGTCAGGAAAAGAAAGGTCCGCCTGGGTAAATTCATTTCTCAGAGATTTTCATAGCCGTCCCGTTGAATTTCCCGGCACAGAGTTTGTAGACAATCCTTATGAAACAGAGTCTCTTAAAAGGCTAAAGGATGTAGCCTAGTTTTCTCATTTCCCTGCGAAACCTTTAAAAAGCAACTTTGACATGGAATAAAGAGAGGTAGATAGGATGGGTTTATTTGATATGATTGCAAAGAAAAAGCCTGGAGAGCATGCTGCTCCTCAGCCAGCTTTTGGTGCCAATGTCCCGACAGAGGTTGTCAGGCAGTTCAGGCAGCAGGGCCTCACCAACAACCAGATAATCCAGAATCTTCAGCGCCAGGGCTTCAAGAGCCACCAGATTTTTGACGCTTTGAACCAGGCGGATATGAGGGCAGGCCCTCCTGCAGAGCAAATGCAAAGGCCGGAACTGCCAAGGTCAGATATGCCCATGCCTCCTTTGGAAGAGCCAGTGCCCCAAACCTTTGCCATGCCTGAGCCTCAGCCTGCAAAGCCTTCTGATCATCGATGAGAAATGGCAAGACCTTCTCAAGGATGTCAACAAGATTGTCCAGTGGAAGGGCGCCATGGAAAAGCGCATGACGGTCATCGACAACAGGATTTCTGATTTGCAGAAGGAATTCGAGAGCCTTCGCACAGCCCTCCTGGAAAAGATTAACCAGTATGACAAGAACATCGTGGATGTGGGCACAGAGCTCAAGTCAATGGAGATGGTATTCAGGAAAGTCCTGCCGACGTTCACAGAGAATGTTTCTGAGCTTAAGAGGATAACCTCCAATATCAGGTCCCAGAAGCCCAAGAAAAAGTCCCTTGACGAGCTTTAGAGGCTTTCTGCCGTCAGCAGCCTTATTGCGAACTGCAGTATTAAAAGCAACATAATGAAGCCCGCAACCCTTGCATTGAACACTGCAGCACCGACATTCCTTCGGAAGTCACCGCCGGCAGTACTCTCCTCGGTAATCTGCGTAGGCACCTTCTCCACTCCGCTTACAGTTGTTGCATTTGTCTGGCCGCCGCTGAATTCCTCGAGGAAGCCCTGGCCGAAGACAACGCCGAACGCACCAACAAGGATAACAATTGCGAATATGAAAATCAGGGTAGGGCTCTCCTTTGTGGTTGAACCCGACATCCAGCCGACAAAGCCTTTCTGAGTGAAGCCGCTGAATTCAAGCACGAGGAACAGGAACATGAGGAATACAAGGAATATGGCAAACCATGGCGCCATTATCAGGATTACCTGGACAGCCCCTTCTGAGACAGAGAAAAATACAGCAAGGGCCAGGGCCACAATCGCATTTATGTTGTTGCTCTTCCCCAGGATGCCTATCTTCTGGAGCATCGCATACATTACCACGAATATAAACAGTATGACGAAGAACCTGTTTATTCCGAACAGCAATGATGCGTCCAGAATTGTTGCCATTACTTGCCCCCTGTTATCTCCTTGAAGGCGTTCATTATGTTTCCCATGGCACTGCCCCTCTTCGAGGCGGTGGTGTCCCTCGTTATCCACCAGAGGACGACGCCGAAAGTCAGAATCACTATGACTAACGACTGGGTTTCAGGGTCACTGAGGAAGCCAAAGAATACTGGCATCTGCCAGAAGTTTGCAGCATTCCCGAAAATCACGCCTATGATGATGAAGCTCACAAGGGCCATCCAGCCTGCTATGGTGTTGCCGGCGAAATTCACCTGGCCTGCAAACAGGCCTATTATCAGCATGAGCATCAGTATGGCAACCAGCACAACAGAAACATTTGGCACGGCATTGTTGATGATGTTAACCACATCCTGCCCCGGGGGATAGGCCCCGGTAACATGCGGAATCACAACCATAAGCGCTATAATTATGCCAACAAGAACGTTCATGTTCTTCTTGTTCTCCCCAAGGATGTTTGTCCGCTGGAACACAGAGAACACTATTATGAAAATCAGGAAAAAGGGAAGCAGGGAATCAGCAACCCCCATGCTCTCCAGCGACACAAATATATCATTGAATGAAACCATTATATCTCACCTCAGCTAGCCTCCTTTGTTGATTTCGGCGATGGCGACCTTGTCACAAACACAAGTATGAGCACCACCACGATTGAAAGTATGATTGATGAAACCGCCCTGTTGGAGTCTGTCCCTCCCCAGAAGCCGCTCAGATGCCTGAACATGAACTCGAGCCAGCTCTCGCTTCCTATCTTGAGGGCATTCAGGAATATCACTATGATGCCCATGAACATTATGCCTATGAAGATGCTCTTCCAGACTCCATGGAGCGCCCCGTCTCCCTTTTCAGGACTTGCGTGCAGCGCACCGTAAAGCATCATGAAAAGCACTGCGAGCATCAGAAGAAGCACTGCGTTCGCAGATACGGATGTTATAATCTCAACCAGCCTGCTCGA
>JAGVYJ010000033.1 GCA_018303315.1 Candidatus Woesearchaeota archaeon
TGTGGTAGCCGGCCCGCTGAGCATAAAAGGCAGCCTTGCCTCATTTGAGGGAACCCAGCCTCCGCTTATAAGAATGACTGCAAGGCCCTACCAGGCAGGTGTCGGGTTCGGCAGCTATGACCTTATTGAAGTAGAGATTGAGAATCCCGGCAATTATTATCTGGCCACTGAAGTTGTGGCTGCGAAGATCGAAGGCCTGGAGATTCTTGGCTCGCTTACCCGTGACGTTCTGCTTAAGCCTGGCCAGAGCAAGAAGGAATACTTCATAGTCAAGGTGCCCCCTGACCTTAATAAAAAGTTGAGGTACACTTTCCCCGTGGCATTCTATGCTGACAGGAATGTGTCCGCATCGGCTTCGTTCCAGTCTTCTGCCCGTGAGGCAATGCTGACAAGGGCAGAGGTTGAGGAAGTAGTCAGCCAGCAGGCTGATGAAGAGCGAAAGGTATATTCTTCCAGGCTAAGCATGAAGTGTGGAAGTGACAGCGCTGAGATTTACATGTATGAGCAGGCCGGGGTGTCATGCGAACTTCAGAATACAGGAAATGTTCAGCTAAGGAACCTTAGTGTATGCCTCGGCGAAGACTGCAGGGTTCTTGATATTGGGATTTCCCGGGAAGAAAGCGTAAAATTTGACTTCATCCCTGCACAGGCAGGCAACCAGACGATAAGGGTTGTGGCAGAGAACAGCCAGGTATCAAAATCAGAAAGGCTCAGCATCAATGTCCTTGATGAGCCCGTGGTTGATATCTCAGATATATCCGCGCCGGAAATTGTGGGCCTTGAGTCCTTTGACCTAAGCTTTACGGTCGCGAAAAAATCATATTCAGTTCCTGTTAATGCGGAAATAGGCATTAGTAATGGCAAATTCAAAAGGACATGGCATCTCGACAGGCTGAACCAGACTGAGAAAATAACCTACAGCCTGAACGGCAAGTACCTGGATGACGGGCCAATAACTGTTAATGCGGTATTCGAGGATAACAACGGGAATGTTTATTCACAGAGTGCTGGGGTTAACATAGCCAGGCGAGAACTTACAGTTCCTGAAAAGCTTCAGGTTTTCTTTTTCAGGCTGCTGTTATGGTCTGAGAAGGCGTTAAGTCAGTTGACAGGAGCCTGAAGAAGCTCTCGAACTTTGTCTCTAAGGCCGTTAGTTTTTGTAACAGAGAGTATGTCCCCACCAGTTCTGACATCTTTAATTATCGACTTTAAATCTTCTGGAGTATAAGCCCCTGTAGAGCTTTGGAGACTGCCGGTCTCATCAATAATGGTATACAGCTCATTCCAGCTTCGTGCCTCAGAAAAACTTCTGGTAACAGATTGAGCGGCTTGTACGTCTTGTCCATAGGCATACTTTTCCATGTCCCCAATATCCCAAAAAGTCTTAATTCCCCTTCCCATTGTTTTTTTATTGAAATCGCTAAGATGTTCTACTCTCTTTGCCTTCTGAACAAAGCCCTTTAGGTCTTCAGGTATGTCACCCGCCTTCCAGTCCCCTGGCAATTCCTCATTAAGTCTTGTTGCAACCGATTCAAATTTATTTGCATTTTTTCCATACTTTTTTATGTCTGTTTCAAATTTTACAAGTAAGCCTTCGGGGTATCTACCCTGTTTCTCCTCCAAAAAGCCAAAGAAAGGATACCATTCAGTTGGTATCTTCCCGCCAGTACCCTCAGTTGATTTATAAAAAGGCTGTTTAACACCATTCATATCAACAAAAACAATATATCGTGTATCGGCTCCATCCTTGAAACGCCATAATTCCTGACCCTCCAAACTGCTTAGAAAATACAAGTTAGGTCTTAAGTCAGAAAGCTTCGTGCCTATTGCGCTGACTGAACCTCCCATAATACCTTTTGACTTAGGGAGTTTTTCAGCCTCGGAAATTGTGTAGTAATGTGTGAAACCATCCTGGACGACAACGTACCCTTCATCTGACCAGTCTACTAATGTATTAACACTACCAAAGACATTTTGCTCTCCCTTGAGTTTTTTAAGATTCTCAACTGACAACGTCGGGTTATTATCCAATAGTTTATTGTAACTCCATATAAACTGGCTACCATCCGCATTTTGGAAAATGACTGAGCCTTCTCTTTTTACATCTATGATTTTACCAACACCGATTTCAGTCCCACGCTCACTCAAAATTGGAAGGCTGTCACCCACAAGAAGGGCATTCTTCCTCTCAGATGATGATTTGAGTCTGTACACAAATTCCTTCCAGCCACTTAATCCAGAAGAACCTTGTCCGTATTCTCCAACATAAGAGCTGCTTGATTTGAGCGTTTGTTCTCCGGGTTTGTAGCGAGATTCGCCTCCCAAAAAATCTTCAAATGCAGGCGCATCATCAGGGGGACTGATCAAAGTGCTGGCGTGGATACATCTCAAATCCGAAGGATTATTGAAGGAGCCAGGCAGACCGCTGTCTGAAATGGCAGTGGGTGGCTTTTCTGACGTGAAATAAGAGAGAATCATTCCAAACGGAGTTGCCAGGAAACTTCCGGCTTTCCCTGGACTTTCCGATACCGAAGACGAATATGAGTTCGCAATGCCATAGGTGTTAGTCTGTGAGGCGCATATCGGGAACTGCTCTGTAGTCATGCCCAGATTTATGCTCATGATTACAATTTCCATATATTTGGCAACAGGATCATATTTGCTTACCACAGCAGTTTGGGCAGTGCCTGCACCTTGCTGGTCAGCTATAGAATAGACAACAATAGTCCAGTCCCCCACATGGAGTGTGATCTGACCAGCATTCGCTAAAGTAGAAATCAAAAGCTCTTTCGTTACAGTCCCTGCATCCTGTATTTGAGCAGAAGATTTTCTGTTATACGTAAGTTGGCTGCGTAAGTTGGAATCCTTTAGAACTCCCTCCACAAGAAACTTAAGTGATACATCTTTTGGGGCATATGAAACTGGCGACTCTAACCCAATGGATGCACCTTGTACATAGCCCCCAAGACTTCTGATTAGCGAAGCTGCTGATTCCTGAAGCCCTTCAAAGGTTAAACTGGTTAATTCAGTGTTAGATTGAGTGTTCATTTGGTAGGATTCAAAATCAACAACCCTTGATGCCGTAAGGTCTGCCAAGCCATCCACAACTATTGTAAAAGACGCGCTGGAGCAGCCAATCAGACTGTTTTCGACAGCTATTTCAAAAATAGTTTCCTGCTTCCCAAATGTAAATGGCCTGCCTACCGGGAACGTGCCGGGATTATCAGGACTGGTGTAGGGATATTGTTCCAGCCTGTCAACAAGAACGCCATCATTGTACACATTCACAGAACATATATCGTCACAGCCTGTAGCAAAAGCCTGAAAGCCTCCATCTTTGCTGACACAGGAGCCATCTCCGATTTGAAGTGAAACTACACTACTGCCACCAACCTCTTTGAGACTTCTGTAACCATATCTGTTATTTCCAAGACTGAACAAATCCAAGGACAGTTTATCTCCTTGAGAGAGTATAAAGGGGATGCCTAAAGGGTCTTGGAGGTCAGCCTGTTCATTAGCTGAGAGAGTGTGAAAAATTTCACCCTTTGAACTTGTTTCCCAGCCAACTTCTGCGCACTTAATTTCAGATTTGCCATTATTTTTAAAAACCAAAGGTTGCCTGTAAACATCCCCGATATTAAATTTTGTGACTTTACCTTCGCTGGGAACACAGTTGGAAAGAACAGCTATGAAATTGCTCTTATCAAATCTGGCAGTTATCTTGGCATCTTTGATGATTGTATTTTCATAAACCCAATAATTCCTATCAGGATCTCGAGAGGCAAATTTTGAAGGACCAATGGAAGGGTCGGATTTAGATTCAACTTCCAGATAACCGTCATCATATGTCACATCTTCTGGAAGAAATTGATAAACATTACCCATAACACCTTTATCAACAGCATAGTCGGTAGGAGAAAGGGTAGTTACGGATAACAGATAGAGCGGTTGGTCATACTCTGCAATGGAGTAATCTGCGACAGCATAACTGGTGCCTGGAAAGACATTCAGTTTTTCACTTTCAGGACATAAAATAATCATGCCTGGAAGAGGAATGCCGTTTCGCTTCAGTTCCGTATTAGCAGGTATGTGAAAAGCAAAAGTTTCATCAACATTACAATAGACGTCGTTTGGAACTCGGCCATGTTCATCAGTCACAGCTAGAGTGGTTATTTGGGCTGGTGGTTGGTTTGCCAAGATTGTCTCTCCAGTTATGTCCCCAATATACACAACATCCCCACCTCCGCTGAAAATAACATCATCGCCAGTCTTATAACAGTCTACTCCGGAGTTCTTAGCAATCTTCAAATCAGGGATAAAAAAAGAAATTTCACCTTTATCCAAAAAGACATTATTGATGGCACCTGAAACGAGGCTATCTCTGATAAAGGGGTTATCTATATCCAGAGTATTGACCTTACCACTTTCCACAAAGCATATCTCCTTTGCAGATAAGGGAAGTGTTAATGTTATAACTTCAGCAGAGCCGGCCAGCGGCCTGAGCTGCGCTGCCTTGGACTGCAGGCTTTGCTCAAATTGGGCAAGAGTCATTGTCTCTGACTGCTTCTGCAGGGAACCTATCCCTTTGTAGCCAAGGATTACAAGCAGGCCCACAATTATAATCCCGAGGGCATAGACGAAGATTTCGGTATGTGCCTGACCTTTCATTTCCTGGCTCTCTTGGCTTGTTTCTTTGCTGGCTTTCTGAGCTCCTTGGCCTTTCTGGACTTGGCTTTCCCGGATTTTCTGCTAGGCTTCTTCGCTTTCTTTCTGGTAATTGGCTTCTTTTGGGCGGGTTTGACGGCTGTTGGCTGTGGTTTTTCTGCAGGAACTGCAGCAGGCTTGGCTGGTTCTGTTTCTGATTTTGCAGAATTATCGGGTTTTGTCTCTTTAGTCACAGTTACGGTTTTTTCAGGCACTGTGACCAGGGCTTTTGTCGCTGGCTTGTCCAGGGTTGCCGGAAGGAATTGTGATTCAGAGTAATTGCTTTCTGCAGGCTCTGCAGGCTTGGCAGCGCGCGCTGGTTCTGAAGTCTCAGGCTCTTTTGATAGGACGGTATCTGCTGCCGTTGGAGCTGATTCCGCTGGCCCCTCCTGCCTGGCTGCTTCGCCAGGCTGTTCAGCCTCTTTTGCAGCCACTGGCTCTGTTTCAGGTTCTGCCAGTCTTTCCTCGGGCTTGCTTTCCTCTGGCTCAAATCTTTTCCTGCCAGGCAGCTTTCTGAGAATTGGGAATTTCAGCTCAAGGGAATCGCGCTTCCAGTAAAACAGGCCGATGATTATGGCAATCACAGCTATGATTGCGGCAGGGATAGCCACGAATAGAGGATTGAAACTTTTTTCATTCTCTATCATGGCTGGAGCCTCAAGCGGAGGCGCACAATCAGTATCCTTATCATATGAGCAGTCTGGGTCGCAGATGCCCTCGTACAGGCCATCGCAATAGCCGTCTGCACCTCCTGATGCGCAGTCCTGCTGGCAGGTTGCATAGTTCTCATTGTCCTGGCAGGCATTGTCGCCGCAGTATGTTGCCAGGGGGGTCACGTCAATGCTTAATGCCCCCCTGCCCTTTTCCAGGATAGCCACTGTTTTCCCGCTTGGATTGTGGGGTATGGATATTGTGAAGGCCGTTGGCTCGTTTTTAGGGATAGACAAATAGTCCCTGTACAGAATCTCGTTGTCCTGTGAATAGAGCCTGAATTCATAAGGCATGCTTTCATTGCCGCCCGGCCCTGAATAGCCGGCTCCGAGCTGCGACCTCAGAAGAGTAAGCTTGCCGTCAAAATATGCCAGGTCAATCACATAGGCCCTGGATTCTGCAAATACAGGCAGTATTAGTAGAATAGCTATAAGCCCGTAAACACATGCCTTGCGTAGCATGCCCTTTCTTACGATGTCATGATTTTAAAAGGTTTCGTGTCTGCTGGTCGGTTGCATCAAGTGGCCTTTCCAGAATTGGCTCGGCTGTTACGCTCCTGAGCATGTGCTTCGTTACCCTGACTTCGTAGTGCCCTCCAAGCGGTACTCTTTTGTTCAGGCCGATTATCAAAGGATATGTCCCGAAGTGCCTCCCGAATGTGTGGTTGCCGTCGTAAATCTCAAAATAAACATCCCTGAGCACATGCCCGATGGGAGCAATCCTGTCAAGCATTGGGAAATCGACCTGCTGCCTTATATCATCCCGCCAGCGATAGTAAAGCTTCCTGTTCTTCCTGAGGAATTTTGTCCCGGCTTCCATAGCCAGCTGAGTGCCCGGGAAAACAGCTGCCTGCCTTATGTTTATCCTTCTCACCCATAAGTCATTGTCCAGCATCTTCCTGAGCCACTTGAGATTATGGGAATTGGTTTCCCTGCTCTCATTAATGAGGCCGTAGACAAGGTTTATGCCTGGAAGGAATTTGGGCATGCCGTTATTGCCCCGCTCCCTGCCGTGTTTGTTGAGTATCTCCACAGCTTTGTATATCAGTTCAGGCCCCACCTTCAGGTTGTTTGCCCTTACCACTTCCGGGTCGAAGCTCTCTGCGCCCATGGCTGCAGTGTTTCCCTCTGTGCAGTATTTCACTATCAGCTCTGTGATTGGCCCGCCCCTGGGACCGATAATCTGCAAAGGGTCAGTGTTGTCGATGACAAGGGTCTTCAGCTCAGGCGCCGCATTTCTGAGGGTCTTGAGCAGGTATTCTATTTTTTCAACATTTACGCCCTGGTAGCTGTAGAAATCGGTCTGCTTTCCTATCCTGAAATGCCTCTGGCCGAGAGTGTAAAGGGCCTTTGCCTCTGCAATCACGTCATCCGCATCCCTGAACTGAAGCCGGTTCTTCAGCGGCTCGGTGCAGAAGCTGCAGCCTATCTTCCTTATGCATCCCTTGCCGGTTTCCAGCTCTATCATAGGCGTCCAGGGAACCTGCTTCACAATGCCTGCACCGGCCACTGCCATTTCCCTTATCAGGGGATAAGGGTTGTTGATGCCGAGGTAGTTGTCAGTTACCTCATCGAACAGGCCGGGGCTGATTTCCTCAGCGGATTTCCCGCCCTCCAGCCTCGTCCCAAAATTGGCAGCCGGTCCTGTGAGCACTTTCCTTGCCTTAAGTGAAGGCAGGTATTTCTTCAATTCATGCAGCGTGCCTGGCAGTGCGGAAAGGTACTTCCCCGGCACCTGTATCCCGGCAATAACAATCAGCTCATTTGCATGTTCCAGTGCATCCCTGACCTCCTCAGGCCTTCTTGTAAGGTTGTAAATCCTTATGTTAGTCTGCATCTCAAGCTTCTTCTCAGGAATTGCGCCGCTGTACTGAAATAGCGCCCTAAGGTCATCTATAGTGAGATAGATATAGCTATGCCCCGCCAGTTCAAGCGCGCCTGCAAGGTAGCGTGGGTACGTGCCCAGGTATGGCGGCACCCCAAGCCCTGCAGGCTCATCTGTGTAGCAGTCTATTATTGCAACTCTCATGAGGTCAGGGAAGAAAACAACATTTTTAAAGGTTGGGTATTTTTCAGGCTTGCATGGCTATCAGCGGGACTGAGTCTGTTGTTGCGCAAAAACTCGTCGCGGCGATTTTTTTCTCCTGGCTGCTGGCCCAGGGAATCAAGCTTACAAAAGTTTCTCAGAAGAAGAGCATCCGCGCGTTTATATTCAGGGGAGGCGGCATAGTTAGCTCGCATTCAGCATCCATTAGCTCTTTGGCTGCAGGGGTTTTCCTTTACCAGGGGCTCAGCCTTTTGTTTCTCGCTGTAGCAGTGTTCGGCCTTATAGTTATCCGGGATGTGATATTTGTAAGGAGCTGGATTGCCATGGTTAAGCCGATAAAGCACAGCAGATTCTCTGAGATGGAAGGCCACACCCTCCCTGAAGTGTTGGCGGGCATAACCATTGGAATCGTTGTGACTTTAGTGGTGTTCCTTATATAGGCAGTGTTGCATGCAGGGCAATTGAAAGCACCGCAAACATCATGGGCCATAAAAAAGATTTCGGCAGCCTTTTCTCATGCAGTGCCTGGCTCCCGGCCGGAAGACCGTAAAGGAATACCAGTCCTGCCCCGAGATACAGCTTTTCCGGAAGCATGTCAAGGAGCAGCAGGGCTACGCTGCATACCAGGTAAGCAGACCTGTCCCTGAAATCAATCGCGAACACAGCTATTATCCCCAGAGAAAGCACCAGCATAATCAGCATGTCTTTCTGGAATGAATAAGCCGCAACCAGCAGCAATGCTGCCAGGATGGCTTTCTTCAGGTAAGGAAAGTATTTTTTCCCTGTATTCAGCTCCGGCCTTGCAAAACGGCCAATAATGGCGCCTGCTGCAAATCCAAAAGCGGCGATAACTGTCGAGATGAAAAATTGTATGAAAGCTGTCATTTGTTCAGCGTCTGCCTTTCCTCTTTCTGCTGTACTGCCATTTTACAGGTAGATAAGCAGCACACCTGCTGTCATGATTATCAGGGCAGCTGCCTTCTGGATAAGGATGGAAAAAGACAAGTTCTCTTTTAAAGCTTGCGGCAAAAACTTCCGGAAGCCGAGAATATAAAGGAGGACAAAGGCAGGCACGAAAACAGTAAATGCTGATATGGCCGAAATTGGACCTGTCTGTGCAGCCATATTGAGAGTAAGCCATATGACAGGACCGATTAAAAGCGCAACAAGTCCTATTGCAAAATACGCCTTTCTGTCCCTGCTCGCCGCAATTATGGTTCCGAGCCTTAGCAGTATGTAGTTGTCGACAACAGGAACGCCTTCATCCAGGTTCATTTTCATCACGATATTGAACAGTGCCCCGAAGAAAGTGGCTGCCAGGAGCAGGTAAAAGGCCTTCCCCAGCCTCACGCCTGAACCCTTATGCTTCAATGATACGAAAAAGCCTCCTATCAGCAGCAATGCTATGCCTGCATAGGACTTGACTGCGAGGCGCTCTCCAAGGAAGAATGACATCGGGATTACATACACAGGCACCAGGAGCCACAGGGTTGAAATCCTTGAAATCTCCTCAATCTCCAGTGCCTTGAGGTAGAAAGTGACGCCAAATATGAACAATATCCCTATAATGACAGACCTCGCAAGTACGGCTGGCGGCACGGCAGTTATTGTTGAAATAGGCAGCATAAACAGCACAACCAAAGAGCCCAGCAGCCAGCCCGCTATGAGGTAGGCATAAGGCGGCACTTTCAGCCCGGAAATCACATATTTGTCAACAAGATTGGCAACTCCCCCGAACATCGAGGAGAGCAGTGCAAATATTACCCATTCCATTATCTCCACTCGGAATGCCCAAACTGCACGAGAAGGTCAACCCCTAACCTTGACATGTCAACTGCAAGGTCGCAGGCACCAAAGCACGTGTCTGCCCAGATAATCACCCTTGCCCCTGTCTTTTCCCTGATTTCCTTCTGTATCTCCTCCACCCTTGGCTTCAGGCCGTCAGCCAGCTGGATGCCAACTGTCCTGGCATCGTCTTTCCTTATTTCAGCGATTACCTTGTCAAGCTCAAGATTGTATTTCATGCCTGCTCAGGTTATGCCAAAGGTTTTTAAACCTTTTGAGTTTATGAAAAAGGCTATGGCTGTCGGCGATATCTGGAGGCTGCTTCAGCATGGGTTTGGCAGAAGTCTGATGTTCAAGCACAGTGCAATTCTGCTCGGCAGCAGTACGGTGGCAGCCCTTTTCACGTATCTGTTCAACCTTTTCATAGGAAAGACTTTTTCCCCTGCAGAGTATTCTGCATTCGGGGTGCTGTTTTCCATATTTTTGGTAATGTCCACAGCCTTCACGCAGGTTGGTTTTGTGATTATTAGGTTTGTCTCGGAATTTCTTGCAAGGGGCCAGACAGGCAAAGTTGCCATGCTCCTGCGGTATGCCACAAGGGCTGCGTTCATAGCAGGGCTTATTGTATTTGCTGCTGATTGGGTTTTCAGCAGGCAGATTAGCGCCTTGCTGAAGATTCCCACAGTTACGCCGGTCATATTTCTCGGCGTCTTCCTCTGGGCCCACTTTGTTGTAGCCATGTACTTCGCATTCCTTAACGGTGCCCAGAAGTTCCTGTCCCTGGGCCTCAACAGGATTGTGGAAACATCAGTTGTACTTGTTGTTGGGGTTACCATGGTCAGGCTCGGCTT